>JBLING010000019.1:0-18678 GCA_047639155.1 bacterium | reverse complement strand
TTGGGAATAGGCTTTTTGATAGGTTAACTTTAGCTTTGGCTAAGACTTACGGGTAGACTAACCGATAAGCAGAAAACTTTTTAAATTGGTTCTCTCAAATATACTGTTTTTGAAAAACACCAATAATTACCTGCCGAAATCATCGTAATAATCTTCAGCATACTTTTCATACCGTTTAATCAGCACGATGTTCATCTCTTCTACCTCCGTTAGCTCAGAACGGACATCAGTTGAAATTGGAACGTACCAATCGTAAGACTCAAAAAACTCTCGAACGTCTTTGTTCTTAAAACTATAGCCATGGCGTGCATAAATAATGTTCCGTAGGATCCGTAAATGCTGTTTGCTCTCGTTTTCCACGTCTGATTCGTTTAAGGTATCAAGCGAAATATTCTTGTCTAAGTAATCACTGTCGAATGCCCATTCCTCACCGCTTGGCTCATATGCAAAAACAGCGCTTTGTGCGTTTAAGGTTTTTCGAGGCATCTTACTGTGTTTGGGTATAAAGTGACCGCTTAACCTTCCCGTTTTTTTATCAACAATAAGCTCAAA
This sequence comes from bacterium, assembly GCA_047639155.1. GTDB lineage: Bacteria > Bacteroidota > Bacteroidia > NS11-12g > UBA9320 > UBA987. The sequence goes on along the minus strand of JBLING010000019.1, from coordinate 18,126 downwards.
CGTTCCGTCATAGAAATCGTCTCCTGGTTCACGTAAAACCAACTCCATAGTATCTTTACTCTCAACCAACGATAACATTTTCAATGTACGTTCATTCCCAGCACAAACACTTCGTCCCATTATGCTATCTGGTGTTATTTGACTCAAGATGATACTTATTGCATTGGGTTTACGTAAACGAAAAACACCATATAATGGATCCAGATAAAAGTAGTTTTTTTCTTCAGCTGTAGTGCTGTTGTAAAATCGGTCTTCGATGGTAAAGTAGTCGTTGTCATCAACAATTGCTTCTTCCATACTGTCGTAACGTGATTGAAGTTTAATGCCAACATTTGTCTGATTAAAATGGCCGAAAAACAGCCCTAATACCGAATCCTGTAAAACTATAGGACGGGGTTTTAGTGATTTAACATTATCCGGCTCTATCGTTTTCCTTAGGTGCGTGGTATCGACGTTAGGCGTCTCAGCGGTTGAAGAATTTCCTGTTTGTTGGCCGCAACCTGTGAGAATCAAAGTGACTGAAATTGCAGCGATGGTATAATATGATTTTCTATTCATTTGGATTATTTCATTTGCGTATCTTCGAATTTAGAATAATCCTGTGACTTTCAATAAAATCATTCGATGGCTGCTTTATGCAACGCTAACATTCTTCATCCTGGTGATGTTGCGTATAATAGTGCGGTATGTTGGGCTTGAAACCGACGTAGGATTTCTTCGAATAAAACAACAATACCTTTCCAATACCTTTTGGTTGACTTGTTTCTACATCCACTCCTTCACTGCAGTGCTGAGCTTGTTCGCTGGATTCACTCAGTTCTCTACAAAACTGCGGCGAGAGCACTTAAAATGGCATCGCAGTTTTGGTAAACTTTACACGTATAACGTACTCATCCTAGGTGCGCCGTCTGGCTTGGTGCTCGGTATTTATGCAAACGGACACCTTCCGAGTAAAATTGGATTTTCCATCCTTGCTGTTTTATGGTTTTGGTTTACGCTACATGGCATAGCAAAAATCAAAAATGGGAATGTCAAGGCACATGAAGCTTTTATGATTCGGAGTTATGCCTTAGCACTGTCTGCCATTACACTCCGACTATGGAAACTTGGTCTTGCACATACTTTTGAGCCAAACCCCATGGATTTATACCAAATCGTTACGTGGTTGGGTTTTGTGCCGAATCTACTTGTAGCTGAGATTATCATCTTCCGCAGGAAGCTCAAGACCTGATATTCATCAATAATTTACGGTAGACCAACTCAATTTCCTGCGTTTTCAATTCCTTTTAAATATGTTTGCCGAAAACAATCACAATGAAGAATAAAGTCGGTTTGTTGTTAATCGCTTTGCTGGTGTTTACCACAATACAAGCACAAGATAAAATGCTCACCATGCGTGATGCAATTGTAGGCTATCATTTATATCCCACGGGATTAAGTCAACTTCAATGGGTTGGGGATGACCATTATAGTTACGTTGACACCTTAAACGGCGAAAAAGTAATTGCCATATTCGAAATTGAATCGACGAATAATGGGATATCGCAACATATCACGCGAGGCGAAATTGAAACTGCTTTACTCAAGTTGGGCGCAGACAGTCTTGACAAATTGCCAGGTGGCGTACGCTGGGAAAGTGCCAAAAGCTTTCGATTCTACCACAAAAAACAATACTTCAGATACACCTTAGCGACCAAAACGGCAACTAAGCTGTTGGATTACGACCCAGGAATAATGACACACAGTGACATTGGTTGGGAATCGAATAATATCGCTTACGTAAAAGACGATAATCTCTGGGTTAACGAGACACAAGTAAGTAATGATGGAGGAAAAGGAATCGTGTACGCACAAGCTACACACAGAAGTGAATTTGGAATTACAAATGGTACATTTTGGTCTGACAATGGTGAACATTTGGCGTTTTACCGAATGGACGAATCCATGGTAACCGAATACCCGCTGTACAACTTAGATTCTAAACCAGCCACTACAGAAATGATTCGATATCCTGTCGCTGGTGATGCAAGTCACCATGTTACAGTTGGTATTTATAACGTTGCAGCAAATACCACCGTTTACCTAAATACGGGTAATCCTAAAGAACAATTCTTAACAAATGTGTCGTGGGGTCCAAATGCCAAATACGTATATATAGCCGTTGTAAACCGAGAACAAAACCATATGCAGTTAAAGCAGTTTGACGCTACAACCGGAGATTTCGTAAAGATACTATTTGAAGAAAAGAATGATAAGTACGTGGAACCTGAGCATCACCTAACTTTTCTAAAGGAAAGTCCTGATGAATTTATCTGGTGGAGTGAAAGAGATGGATACACGCATTTATATTTATATAACACTGATGGAAAGATGGTTAGGGAATTAACCGAAGGTTCTTGGGAAGTGATTGATTTTCATGGCTTTAGTGAAGATGGGAAATCGTTTTATATTACCTCGACGAAGGAGTCGCCTATTAACAGAGACTTCTACGAAGTAAGCTTCAGTAATTGCAAAAAGATGAAGAAAATTACCTCGAATGAAGGTAGTCATCGCATAACACCAAGTCCAAAGAATAAACATTTCTTAGACGATTTCAGCAGCACAATCACGCCAAGAGAGATTCGGGTATTGGGTGCGAATGGTCAAAACCTAGGCGTGCTAAAATCCGTAGAAAATCCCCTAAAAGAGTACAAACTTGGGCAAATGGAAATTGGTACCATTTTAGCTAACGATGGCAAAACAGACTTGTACTACAGACTGTTTAAACCAATTGATTTCGACGCAACAAAGCAATATCCTGTTGTTGTTTATCTATACAACGGTCCGCATGCCCAAATGATTAACAACAGATGGTTAGGCGGAGCAAACATATGGTTTCAATACATGGCACAACAAGGTTTTGTAGTATTTACGGTCGACGGACGTGGATCGGCAAACCGCGGTTTTGAATTTGAAAGTGTTATTCATCGACAATGTGGAACCATAGAAATGGAAGACCAATTGAGCGGTGTTGAATTCTTGAAAAAGCAGCCTTGGGTAGATGCCAGAAGACTCGGTATTCATGGCTGGAGTTATGGAGGGTTTATGACAACTTCGTTGATGACAAGGAAACCAGGCACCTTCCAAGTCGGTGTTGCAGGTGGGCCAGTAATTGACTGGAGATATTACGAAATCATGTACACTGAGCGATATATGGATACGCCTGAGGAGAACCCAGAAGGATATAAAAACAACAATCTGTTAAATTATGTAGATCAACTGGAGGGAAAGCTATTGATGATTCATGGTGGACAAGATAACGTTGTATTGTGGCAACATAGTCTGATGTATCTGCAAAAGAACATTCAAAGTGGTAATTCCAATCTGGACTATTTCGTATACCCACATCACCAACATAATGTTGGCGGAATGGATCGCGTTCATTTGTACCAAAAAATTACGGATTACTTCATGCTATATCTAAAATAATATGAGAATACTAATATTAGGTTTGTGTTTGACCTTAAGCACAATTGGCTTTACCCAAAACAAAACGGGCTACGTAATTTATAATGCTAAAGGAAAAAAAGTATCTTATAAAAAGATGCTAAAAAGTCTAACCAAAAATAAAGTAACACTATTTGGGGAATACCACGACAACCCAATTAGTCACTGGTTAGAGCTGGAAGTAACGAAGGATATAGCAACAACGCATGATATTATATTAGGTGCCGAAATGATAGAACGAGACAATCAAGATGCACTGAACTTGTACCTTGTTGACAGTATCAATCAAAAAGGATTTGACACAACCGCTCGGCTGTGGAACAATCATAAAACGGATTACAAACCACTTGTAGATTTCGCGAAAGATTCTGGTTACCAGTTCATTGCAACGAACATTCCCCGACGCTATGCGAGTCTTGTTTACAAAAAAGACTTTGCTGCCTTGGATACTTTGCCTGCAGAAGAAAAGGCGTGGATTGCTCCTCTACCGATTCCATACGAGCCAACGTTACCACGATATCAAGCCATTTTAAAAATGATGGGCGAACATGGTAGTCCGAAGTTGATCAAAGCCCAAGCGATGAAGGATGCTACAATGGCATATTCCATTGTAACCGCTTTACGCAATCAAAATTGCGACATTTGTGATGGAAGATTTATCCATTACAACGGCAGTTTCCATTCCGACTACTACGAAGGCATTTACTGGTACATTCACCAATACCGTCCAGAGACAACGATTGGTACAGTTGCAACAGTAACACAGGCTGACATTACCACACTCGATAAAGAATCCATCGGTCGTGCAGATTTTATTATCTGCGTGGATGAGGATATGACGCGGACGTATTAATTTGAGTAGTGCGTATTAAGACTTGATGACGCAGGACTAGTTGACTCAAGACTGAAAGTCTGAATAATCCAGAAGGTGCACTCTGTGGCTCTGTGTTCTTGGCGTGGTTTTTGGAATTTGCGATAAATGTGTTTTACAATCCGGTCCAAATGCCCAAGGCATCTTACTCAATCCACAATGATCTTCTGATAACACCGTTTTTCATTTTCAAACTCTGCTTCTAAGAAATAGACCCCCGGTATTATCAGCTGCATTTCAAACGCATCATTATTAATCGTTATTGTTTGACCATTAATTGATGTTAACTTACACATAAATAAGTCTTTACGCCTTAACAATTGTTTAATGTTTGCAACATTACATGTCTTCGGCAGTAAATTGATTTGCGGTACAGCAGCGTTATCATCAACCAAAAAAGGTTGCGTCACGATTGGCTTTCCATTTAACTCCAATATTGCCTTCCAACTTCCTTTGGCCAAATTAGTATTGTTGATATACGAAAAGTAGTAGTAATACCACCAGTCTTGATCAAACGTTACTGAGTATTGAAACCAAACTGTTTGTGACGGTGATATCCATTTAATGGTAAGTTCATCATTCTTTTTCAATCCCGACAAATGGCTCCAAAACAACACAGGCGTTGTTGCTGTCGGTTGAAAGACATATGGTGATGAAATCGTTTCCACCCGCTCTCTTAGGGCATTTAAATCAACTAGTGAATTTTGCATACCATAATCCCAAATGTGCAACGAAGTATCGTACTCCGATGAATTCAAGAATACCGTATTCGCATTTCCACAGCTACCATTGAACGGGTCGACGACATACAAACTGTCGTACCACACTTCAAAATGTAAATGGGCGTCAGTACTGTTGCCACTGCTGCCAACGGCTGCGATAATTTCACCTTGTTTAACAGTATCGCCCACTTTAACTGCAAGACTTTCACGCATTAAATGCCCGTAATATGAGTAATATTTGTTCGGATGTCGAATGGCGATGTAGTTGCCAAGTCCCTTGCTCACCTTGCCTTCCGTCTCACGATCAAACAAACCATCTTTTATAAAAGTAACAACACCGTCAGCAGCCGCCAGAATGTTGACTACGCTATCCATCTGTTTAAAGCTTCTTAAAGAGTAATCAGTCCCTTGGTGTCCATCGTAAGTCTTTGTTCCGCAATACGCGTCCATTATCCCTGTTTGGCGCCAATCCACATAGTTCACGATGATGTAGTCCTTTCCCTGAATGCCTTCAATGGGTTGAACCATGAAGGGTTGGGTAAAGCCTATGCAAGCGTAGCTTGATATTATGAATAAAATTAGTATTTGTTTCACTGTTTCAAAGAAACGTTATTTTACTTGGTGCGTAATGCACCACTTTCACTTTTTATTGTCGCATAGGTTTACCAACACTATCACCCGCTTTTACTTTTTGAGACCAAAAAGTAAACAAAACTGTGTCCGTCCACCGACGGAAGTCTCTTACAGAAATATGCTATCCTCTCGCTCTGTCTGAGGCATACAAAATCTAATAAAAGATTTCAGACTACGACTGAAAATGCAAGCACTTTTATTGATTTTATAATGCCTCATCCATTCACTCCTGCGCCCGTAGTCGGACGCGGCGCATTTCTGTGAGGCCGGGCTCAGCTTCTTATTTTCGCTCATTCCTACAGGGCTCTGAATTTTCAAGTCTCAATTGTCAATGCTCAATTTAATCTCCCTAACTCCAAATCCCTAGTGGCTAATGACCCTTGTCAATTAACGCATGACAATATTCACACAAGTCAAAGCCTCCTTTGTCAATCGTTCCTATCGACTCCGCTGCATCATCCATTACACAATGCTTGTTTTGTGTGCAATGCTTAAGGCCCAAATTATGCCCGATTTCATGAACCGATACTTTTTGTAATCGTCGTATTGTTAGTCCAGGTTTTGAAAGCCTATACACAGAAACTATCGCCGCATCACCAGGTCTATACCCCAAACCAAAAATTCCCCAATCGCCGTATTTAGATCCTGGTTCTTTTACCTTGCCCCATTGATCTTTTTTCGTGGTTGATATGTCTTTATGCGTCAATCCCAATATTAAATCGACTGAATCTGGTTTGATTTCCAATAGATACTTCAACAACTTATCTGCTCGATATCTAGGTGATTTGACGTATACAAAACAGTTGTTTGGCAATTTCTTAGTTTCAAGTATCACAACTTCAAATCCATATTGTTTGTGAATTATGGATGCGATGCTATCTGTATATGCCGGTTTGAATCCTTCGAAAGGTAGTAATCCAACCACTTCGACTGTGGGAGTTTGATTGGCTCTAAAAAATATCCCAAAAGCAATTATTGCTATAAGAACAATGGACAAGAATATATTGACTTTTCTGTTTTTCATATTACCCTTAAAGATTTTAAAATCGAAGATTTGACTTCCTGAGGTGTGCATTCATTCTGACGCTTTTACCAGTCCTTGTAGACTGAACGTATTATTTCATCAATTTGGATATAAACAGCAAACTATTTTTTGTTTATAACGTTTCATATTGAGTCGTTTTATTTGCAAAAAAAATTAATGAACAAAATACTTATAATCCTATTGTCGGTGTTTCTCTTAGGAGTTGCCTGTCCGGTTACGGATTGTTTGAATTTTGCTTTTGAATTTTGCGAAGTAGTCGATACTGATGCTGAAGAATCCTCGAACAAAAAAGAGGTTGAAGATGATGTAGACGAATTATTTGCAAGTATACAAGACATGAATTGGTTGAATCAGGCGCGAAACGTCAACCTGCACTCGATTATGATTCACTATTTGATGCCACCCGTTTTTGTGGTGCCATCTCCCCCACCCGAATATTAGTTGGTTGTCCGTATTGGTTTTTAACCACACCTACTAATTATTCATTATCGCACATTAAAATTTATTGTATTCATGTCAAAGGAATTTGATTTAAAGTTTTTGGGGAAAGATTTGTCCTCGAGCATCGTTGTTTTTCTAGTTGCACTTCCTCTTTGCTTAGGGATATCACTGGTTTCTGAAGCTCCGCTAATCTCTGGTCTAATTGCTGGTATTGTCGGGGGAATCGTTGTCGGATCAATTAGTGGCAGTAGGCTTGGAGTTAGTGGTCCAGCAGCCGGACTGGCTGTTATCGTGGCTGATTCGATTAAAGATATAGGTTCATTTGAAGTGTTTCTAGCCGCAGTTGTTATAGCGGGTATAATTCAAGTAATTCTTGGATTTGCAGGTGCTGGGAAAGTCGCGTTTTACTTCCCATCTTCTGTTATTAAAGGTATGTTGGCTGCTATTGGCATATCTATTATCCTCAAACAAATACCACATGCTATTGGCGTGGATAAAGATCCAGAAGGTGATTTTAAGTTCTTTCAAACAGATGGAGAAACAACTTTTAGTGAATTACTGAATATAGAGAACTATGTCCCCGGTGCCTTAATTATCGGGGTAATATGCTTGATTATATTGATATTCTGGGAAAGCAAATGGATTAAAGGAAATAAGATACTTAGCTTAATTCCAGGACCATTGTTGGCAGTAGCTGCGGGTATCGGTTTAAACCAGTGGTACCCTGAAGCTTTAACCATAACGAAAGAACACTTGGTGCGTATCCCTGAAATCGGCTCATTTAGTGGTTTATCTGAATACCTAATACATCCTAAACTTGCGTCTTTCGCAAAGTTCAAGGTCATTAAGGTTGGTATTGTTATAGCGATAATCGCAAGTTTGGAAACGCTACTTAGTGCTGAAGCCACGGACCGTTTGGATCCACGAAAGAACATAACGCCTACGGATCGCGAGTTGAAAGCGCAAGGGTTTGGCAACATCATATCAGGGCTTATCGGTGGTATTCCGGTAACGCAAGTTATTGTTAGGAGTTCTGCAAACGTTCAAGCTGGAGGTCGCACGAAGCTATCAGCCATCTTACATGGTTTCTTGCTTTTTGGTTCCGTAATGTTAATCCCAAACTTATTAAACCTTATCCCACTTTCGGCATTGGCAGCTATACTGCTCGTTATCGGGTTTAAACTGGCGAAGCCATCGATGTTCAAACGCTTGTACCAAGAAGGCCAAGATCAATTTGTGCCTTTTGTAGTTACCATCGTTGCCGTACTTTTCACCGACTTACTTGTTGGAATACTGATTGGATTGTTGGTTGGCATTGGATATGTTCTTTTTACGAATTTCAGGTCAGCAATTGTACTGGAAAAGAAAGACCGTCACATGATTATTCATTTCAAAAAGGACGTTTTCTTTTACAACCGAGCTGAGTTAATGAAGTTGTTTGGTCAATTGAAAGAAGGCGATGAGCTCACGCTAGATGGGACTAAGGTAGACTTTATAGACCATGACATTTTCTTGGCTATACAAGACTTTGTAATCATGGCAGAAAGAAAGGATATAAAAGTTAACGTGGTGGAGATAACAAGAAAAAAGATCACGTTTATCAATCAGAAAGATTCAACTACACATTTAAACGGGAATTAAGATATATGGATACTAAGCAGAGATGTAGCCACGGTTATATCTCTGCATCCATTAAATCTGTAACAACGTGATATCGTGGGTCGTCAATAGACTTTTCAATCACGTGTCTAAAATCCGGACTTGCCTTTAACAATATTGTTTGACATTCCGGGCTTAAATGGGTCAATTTAACCTGTTTCCCAGCTTCGAGATACTTATTTGTTAAGTTGAACAAAGCCTCTATTCCAGAGTGGTCTGAAACCTTGGATTCCATGAAATCAATTTCTACGTTATCGGGATCATCTTGTACGTCAAACTTTCTGTTGAACGTTTGAGTTGAGCCAAAAAACAAAGGCCCCCAAATTTCATACACTTTAGTTCCGTCTTCTTTTATACGTTTCCGCGCACGAATCATCGTTGCACTTTGCCAAGCAAAGACCAATGCCGACATTATTACGCCTGCGATTACTGCTATTGCGAGATCTTGCCATACTGTGATGGCAGAAACGGCTATTAACACAATGGCATCGGCAACAGGTATTTTGCGCAGAATTCGAAAACTACTCCAAGCAAAAGTGCCAATAACCACCATAAACATTACACCAACCAATGCTGCGATAGGAATTTGTTCAATCAGCGGTGCACCAAAAAGTATAAAACACAGCAACGCTATGGCTGCAGCAGCGCCAGATAATCGTCCACGACCACCTGAATTTACATTTATAATGGATTGGCCAATCATTGCACAACCACCCATTCCACCAAACAATCCGTTTACGATATTGGCTCCACCCTGCGCTACACATTCTCTATTCCCGCTTCCACGAGTCTCTGTTAAGTCGTCGACGAGGTTTAACGTCATGAGTGACTCAATCAATCCGACAGCGGCTAACAACGAGGCTGTAGATAGAATTAAACCCCAATGCCCAACAAGCGTCCCTGTAAGTGCGAAAATGCCTCGTTGAAAAGACGGTAAGCTTCCTTTTAATCCTGTCCCACCCCCATCACGAATAAAACTTCCAACAGTGCTGACGTCTAATCCGCCAAAGATGGTTATGGCCGCTACGATTACAATCGCTGCAAGCGCGGCTGGTACTTTCTTGGTAAGTTTTGGCAAAAAATGCATAATCGCCATTGTCAGAAGCACAAAGCCAAGCATAAGATACAAGGCATTTCCTTGAAGCCATGATGATTCTCCAGCGATCGTTTTTTTGAACATGCCCAATTGAGAGATAAATATTACAATGGCCAAGCCATTGACAAATCCCATCATTACCGAATGCGGTATTAATCGAACAAACTTTCCTAGTTTTAAGAATCCTGCTAGTATTTGAATCAAACCAACAAAAAGTAACGTGATAAACAACCACTGCAATCCAAGATTGGCTATTGGTTCCTGCAAAGCGTCTCCCACTTGGTTACCTTTTTGAATTAAATAAACCATTACTACGGCCATTGCTCCGGTAGCTCCAGAAATCATACCAGGTCTACCGCCAAATAACGCTGTAATTATGCCCATCATAAAGGCGCCATACAAGCCAACCAACGGATCTATACCAGCAACAAATGCGAATGCTACTGCTTCAGGGACAAGTGCCAAAGCAACCGTTAATCCAGAAAGAATATCGTTTTTTGGGTTGGATGTAAAATTGTGAAACAGTCTCCTCATTACGGCATTTTAAAAGGCCGCGAAAGTAGGCTTTTATGCACAATTAGAATAGAGTCTTAATCCCCATAAATATCTGTCATGTACACAAATCGAAAGCCCATAGACAGCATGTTGGAGTCTCTGATTTCTTGTGATAGAAAGTAAAACTTACTATAGGGTTCTATTAAAAGGTTTGCAGGACTATCGCCTACGGAAAACTTAAACTGAATTCCAACATTAAGTGAGGGATTTAAAACTGTAGTTGACTTACTTTCCACTACTTTTCGTGCTGTAACACTTGGGTAGAGCTTTTCAATTTTGCGGTTGAAATGTAAATTCATGTCTGCCCCTACAACCAGTCCAATAAAGGATTCTGGTTTGCTGAAAACAAATCCAATTGGTATAAATAATGATCGAAAAGTGTAATCCTTACTTAGCGGTGCGCCTAATGTTGGGTCGATATCATCTTCAAAAATAAATGGTGTGTTTATACCAAAACGAGATTGATTAAAACCCAAACCGGATCTAAGGCTCCAATTTTCATTCATGTTAGATTCGACCATTACCAAAGCACTAAAACCAAATTTTGGCGCAATATTTTCTACTATAAAACTATTCGGGTTTTGCAGAACCATGTTTAATTCAGGCTGAAGTGAAAAACCCATTCGACTTGATTGGCCATATGCTGTCCCAGCAATAAGTGCAAGCACTATCAATACTAAGCTTGGTTTGGATGATTTCATGGCCGTAAATATAGTAAAGAATCACTCTTTCTTCTTGGCTGATGATATGCCAAAAGGCCAGTAGAGTGGGCAAAATCGAACGAAACTAGTGACTACAAATATTCCAGCAACCACCAATCCGATTATACCAATTGTCCCAGAAATTACATCTGCAAAAAACAGAACCAGTAAAACTACCGCTAGAACCAAACGTACTAAGCGGTCTGTGCTTCCCATGTTGTTAATCATACTCCAATAATTTATTACTCAAAATTAGCAGAACTGTGATTACATAAACCTGACCTTTATCAGGAAACTATATGCCATTGTATGGTTGTTACTTTTTGATTTCCGACTTAAAATATCTGAAGGGGACAAGCAACATGCCAAAGCATTCGCCATGCTCTTTAGATAAGTGTTTGTGATGCAATTTGTGTGCGCGTCGAATGGCTCTAAAATAGAAATTATCACTATTCCGGAGCCACTTAAAACGCTGATGTATGAATACGTCATGAACAAGAAAGTAACATATTCCGTACGCCATTATACCAAAGCCAATGGCCAGTGTCACTGGGTTTGAATTCACCGAACCAAGTAAAATTAAAACCATGCTCGGAATAGCGAAGATTAAAAAAAAGGCATCGTTTTTTTCAAAAAAAGTCTTGTTGGTGTGGCTGTGATGATCTTCATGCAGGTTCCACAAAAAGCCATGCATTACAAACTTGTGTGTTAACCAAGCAACACATTCCATGGCAATAAATGTCGCAATAAAAATGAATACTATCATGTGTTCAAATCGTTTAGTAAAGCTGTTAATTGGGTTGTATAATTGGTGTCAATTTCATTTGAGGCTATCAGATTATTGATAAAATTAATCTTCCAACTATTGGTTAGGTTATACGTTTTAATATTTGTAATAAATAAAGACAAATCAGCATCAATGTCACTACTATATCCAACAAGATTTGGAGCGTTGAGCTGCACCATCAATCGAATATAACGCACTTCTGGGTTTTGAGGGTCTGAGTCAATCGCTCCTTCAATCAAGGTCTTACCTTCTGTAAAATATTTCCATTTTGTACTCGGCCAATTTGCAAATTCGGCGGAAGTGCATTTTGCCAATCCTTTGTATCCCTTTGTTATGTTGTCGTTTGGGTAAGTAGTTGAAACGATGATTGCTTGAAGCTTGCATTCTGACCGAACAGACTTGTGAAAGTCTTCGCGTATATGGCTCACTTTTAGAGAGAACGCTGCGGATACCAAACAGCCAATGGCAAGTACTACAAAGCTTATCTTTTTCATCACAGTAAGTTCAGTCGTACGTTCATATATGATTTAACCAACAAAGCCCACTTAATATGGTCTTTTACGCGAATTCGTGATTCCATGATTCGGTTGGATGGGGTGCGTTTGAGCTTCTTTAGCAATTGGCGGTAATATTTGTAAGCTGTATATACCCCAAATCGTGCTGTTCTTGGGAGTTGCACTATGCCAACATATGCGTCCGCAAAATCCTGCTCAATTTCTTCAATAATAGCCTGCTTCGTAGCTTGACTAAGGTTGTTAAAATCTACGTTCGGAAAGTAACTTCGGTTCAGAACCTGTGTATCTGCCTTTAAATCGCGTAAGAAATTTACTTTTTGAAATGCAGACCCAAGCTTCATGGCGGTAGGTTTCAACTTTTGATATTCTGTATCGTTTCCGTTAACAAAAACCTTAAGGCACATTAATCCCACTACATCAGCTGATCCGTATATGTACGTTTCGTATTCTTCAACAGAGTGATATTCTTGCTTAATTAAGTCCATTCGCATGCTCGACATGAACGCTTTAACCAATTCAATATCAATGGCATACTTATGAAAGGTGTCTTGAAACGCGTGTAATATTGGATTTAGGCTAATGCGCCAGTTGATGGCATCATATAAATCTCCTTCAAACTTGTCAAACAATGCTTCTTGATCAAAGTCAAGAAATGAGTCAACAATCTCGTCAGCCAATCTCACAAATCCATATATGTTGTGAATATCCGTCTGTATTGATGGATCGAGCATACTTACTGACGAGTAGAAAGATGTGCTGTAGGCTTGTGTTACCGATTGGCTACAGCGACTCGCGAGCGAATTATATAGTTGAAAATTTGAGTTCATTCGTAAATTGCTTTGTTACTTGTTCTGCTGAAATTTTACCTGAAATAAGTGCTGGGGGAACACCCGGACCAGGAACGGTCAATTGTCCTGTAAAAAACAAATTCCCAACTTTTTTACTTTTAATTTTGGGTCTGAGGAATGCTGTTTGTTTTAGTGTATTCGCCATACCATATGCATTGCCCTTATACGAATTGTATTCGCTTTTAAAATCCGCTACACAAAAAGACTTCTTGTATACAACATGTTCTATCAAAGATTGCCCCGTTAGGCTCTCTAACCGTGTCATCACGATGTTGAAGTATTCTTTACGTTTGCTTTCTGTATCCTCTATACCAGGTGCTATTGGAATTAGAAAAAAGGCATTCTCCTTGCCAATTGGAGCCACTGACGGATCCGTAATACTTGGAAAGCAAGTATAAAACAGCGGTTTGTCTGGCCATTCTGGCGTGTCGTATATCTGAACTGCATGCTGATCAAAGTCTTCATCAAAAAACAAATTATGATGACGCACGTTGTCTAACTTTTTATCAAAACCAACGTAGAAGATTAGGGCTGATGGAGCAAATGTTCTTGACTGCCAATAATCCTCGTTGTACATACGATACTATAAAGGAAGTAACTTTTCAGTATGATGGTAGTCTGCCCCACTTAAAACCATATCTGCGTATTTATTTTCTCCATTGACGGATATACCAACCGCAGTTCGTTTTTGCACGATTATTTCATCGATGTTCGCGTTGGTATGAAATCTTACGCCTAGATCTTCAGCCAGTCGAACCATGGCTTCTACTATCTTATACATTCCTCCCATCGGATACCACGTACCTAAAACAAAATCTGCGTAATTCATGAAGTTGTAGAATGCTGGCGTCTTTTCTGGTTTTGCCCCTAGAAAAAGCACGGGGAATTCAAGTATTTTGATGAGTTTAGGATTTGCAAAATCTCTCTTAATTGTAGCTCTTATTGTGCTAAAGAATTGATTCAAACGGGTAACGGTCTGTGGAGTTACAAGCTCTATAACAGATTTTCCGGGCCTATAAACCAGTTCGTCCATGGAAGCTTTGTAATTGTTTTCGGCACTTTTAATAAAACCTTCAAGTTTGACAGCAGACCCCGGCTCAATCGACTCAAACAAATCGTATATAGCCTCAATTGAACTTGGGACTTCTATAGACTCCATTTCCTTGTAAAACACCTTGTAAGCTGGTGTTAACCTAACAAGCTCATAATAGTCTGATGGTTTCTTACCAAAATCTGCAAAGAATTTTTCAAATACGTCGGGCATCCAATACCAACTAGGCCCCATGTCAAATGTGAACCCTTCTTCAGAAAAGGCACGCGCTCGTCCTCCGAGTGTGCTGTTCTTTTCAAAAACATCAACCTTATATCCAGCTTGAGCTAAATAACATGCAGCTGATAATGAGGAAAAACCTGAACCAATTACTTGAACACGCTCCATTTTGTATTTTGTTTAAGCAAAGCAACAAAACATTAAACAAAAATGCAAGAAGAATTTACATTTTGTTAATCATTTCATTCAAATCGCTAAACAATTTGACGTCGGGAAATGTCTTGGAGTGGTTTTGAACGTTCCTGCCGCCTACCCAAAGTAAATCATTGCGATCCTTTAGTAATATACGACTAAACTGTTGTAGATAGATCTCGACTTCTTCAGAAGCTGGCTTAATTGTGAAATAACTCACGAAAGTGATTTGCTTATAAACGGCCTGTAACGCTTTAAGATTGCTCATTGGAACGCTTTTCCCAAGATAAATTGCTTGATGCCCACGCAACATCAATTCGTATTGTAGATACATTAAACTTAGCTCATGTATCTCGTTTTCTGGTAAAAACATAACATACACCATTCCGTCCACTTTAGGAATAGTCTGTTGAGCGCGTTCGATACTTATTTGTACCTTTTGCTTGATTAGACTTGAAATAAAATGCTCGTGTACCGGCATTATATTATCAGATTGCCAATAAATACCAATGCGATGTAGCAGTGGGATAAAGACTTTCAGGAAAACATGCCGAAACGAAAATTCTGAGATTAAACGGTTAAATGTTTGTTCGAAATGACTTTGATCAAAATTCAACATCGACAGAACAAGTGAATCCATATAGCTCACATGATCTCCTCTTTTAGACACCTGATCAATTACCGTTTGATTTAAATCGGCCTCACTGAGTTGCGCTATTTTGGATATTTTATGTCCACCATTATATAAATAGGTAACATTCAACAACTTTTTCAAATTGCTGGTATCGTACATTCTTACATTTGAATCGGTACGCTCGGGATTCAAAATATTATACCGCTTTTCCCATATCCGAATGGTATGTGCTTTTATCCCTGATAAGTTCTCAAGGTCTTTAATCGTAAATTGGTGATATATATTGTTCAACTAATATTCTAATTCGTTAAACAAAAATACCACATTTTTTTCGTTTAGGTGGTGTCAGACTTACTTAGTCGTTTAATTGTAACCAAATGTCCAAATATTACAATGGGTACAATAATGCCCGGTAACCAAACAAATGGAAAATGAAGCACGCCTGTGTTGGGCGCATCAAATGACAGTTGTTGGATTGGCGATGGAACAGATAATATGCCTGTAATCATTACTTGACAAACCAATGCCAAACAAACCCAGTTCCAAATCAGGAGCCAACGTTTGCTAATTTTTGATTTACGAAATCCCCAATACCCCATTATTGGTGCCGTTAAGCCTGCTAGAATATCAAAGTTGCGACCACTAAATGTCATAGATTCAGGAACAAGCTGATACACAAACAAATAGAACAGCACAATCTCTACGCCTACTCTCACTGTATGTAAATATGTGTATTGCTCCAAGTCAAAGTTGACAATCAGTCTTTTCCCAGCACGCGTTATAAACGCCAAAACGATGATTGTGACCGTTGGGAGTAAGATAAACAGCAGCCGTGGTGGGATTGCATCGCTATCCAAAAAGAACCCCCTTTGGCTTAATAACGCTTGCGCCAATGCAAAAGCAAGGACAACCATGAGTGCTCCTTTGTTTTTACCTGAGGCATTAAAAAAGGTAATTAATGTAAACACAACCAAAGCAATAAAGCTTAAGCTGAGATAAAAAGGTACTTGATCCATAGTGAACTATTTAGCGATTAAATAATAAACGAAAGTAAAACCGAGGATCTCTAAATTTCTTTCTGAGGTCTACGTTTTCAAACATCGAAGTTAAGAGTATTTTAAATTCCTTGCTCTTTGCTCCTTTGTTGGCAATAAAATTAAAAAGCCAAGGGTACTTCACCATTTTTTGCAGCTTATGACTCATATTGAGCTCTGGCCAGAGGTGGTGATACACTTGGTCGGTGTAGGTTTGTAAATTAGTAGAAGAATAATCTTGACCTTTAATAGCCGCAGCAATTACGTCTGCCGCATACTTCGCACTTAACATGGCATTGCCTATGCCTTCTCCGGTGAATGGATCAATTATCGACGCAGAGTCGCCACAAAAAAGTAAACGATCAAAACTCAATTGACGCTTCTTAGAACCTAAAGGTAAGCCCCAGCCTTTGACTGACTCCATAGGTTTCGCATTTTCAAATCGTTTGCTTATTTCGGGGTGTGTTGTGATAATTTTATCCAACAGTTTTTTTAAATTCACTTTGTGTTTCGAAACATTGACACTCAACATACCAAGCCCCACATTTACACGTCCGTCGGTCATAGGGAAGATCCAAAAGTAGCCAGGCAAAACATCATGTATAAAGTGTAATTCTATATAACCCTCCTTGTTTAAACCTGTGACACCAGAATAATACCTCCGCAAACCGGCACAATAATGGTTGAGCTCCATTTCGATGCCAAATTCCCGTGCTAAGTCAGAACGCACACCCGCGCAGTCCACAACCATGTCGGCTGTAAATGAATCCCCATCTTCAACTTCAATAAAGACTTTATTGGGTGTGATATGGGTCGACTTTACCTCTTTTCCGAAAATTGAAGTGCAAAAAGGGCTTGGTGTATTTTGGACCAGCAGATTATCAAAATCCGCGCGTGTTGCAATAAAGCCGGGCGCCTGTTTTTCTTTTGTTTTGTCGGTTGTAAATGGGATATCGAGTTGTTTGCCGTTTGGCGCAATAAATGAAATTCCCCAACTGGGTAAAAACGCTTTTGTGTTTGAAGTTAGTTGACCCACAACATCTGGTTTTACGCGGTTAAGCGCATATACCACTTTGCCGCTTAGGGCGTCTCCACAAATTTTATCTCTTGGGAATGTTGACTTATCAATTAAGACGTGTTCAATCTCGTTTTTAGTCAAACCCATTGAAAGTGTTGACCCAGCTGGACCAGCACCGATAATTGCAACTTTAACGTGTTTTATTTCCGACAATACCAGCGAATTTCACGCAAAGTTGTCAAAAATTGGGGGATAACAAACTACTAATTGAGTTTAATCAATTTGGCAACCCTAGTTTCACTTTCGGTCTCTAATAATGCGACGTAAATACCTTCAGATATGAATGAAATATCTACCACATCATTTGGATTAATTGTTTGGTTATAAATGGTTTGCCCCTGTATGTTGATTAAAATAAATCTTGCTTGTCTTGTATTTATACCCTCAAATTGAATGGCTCCTGTCGTTGGATTGGGATATATATTAAGTGGCTTTTGAACTTTATGATTTGCAATTCCAACATTGCATCCACCAGATGCCAATGCAATATGAAAACCACCGCGTTCTGTACCAACCACCATATCCAACTTTCCGTCGTTGTTTAAGTCACCAAAAGCTG
>JBLING010000018.1:0-18721 GCA_047639155.1 bacterium | reverse complement strand
ACACATATTTTATTTGCTTTTTTTGACAGCAGTTTGTTTGTTATACCTGGATAGCTGTTTTGCTCTTGTACCAAGGTTGGTATCTTTTTTAAGTTAGCGACATAGAGTAACGGTCCGCTGGCAAAACCCCCAACTCCGATCACCATGTCTGGCTCTGTTCTGCGTATAATACCCCAAGACTTCACAATACTTGAGATGAGTTTAAATGGGAAGACTAGGTTTTTTAAGCTTATTTTTCTGTCGATACCACTAATCCACAAGCCCGTTATTTTGAAGCCAGCTTCTGGAACTTTCTGCATCTCCATTTTGTCTTTTGCACCAACGTATTCAATAGCGGCGTTTGGGTATTTCACCTGAAGTGCCTTGCCAATGGCTATTGCTGGAAATATGTGGCCACCTGTTCCTCCTCCTGAAATTAAGAAACTCAAATTAGCCTTCATCTTCTGTATCTGTTTGAGGGTTCGAAAAACGACTTACGCTGAGTATGATACCCATGGCAATACTGGTGAAGAGCAAACTCGTTCCTCCCATACTTATAAATGGCAAAGGCAGTCCTGTATTGGGGAGTAGATGTACAGCAACTCCCATATTCATAAATGCTTGGATGACTAGGGTAAAAGACAAACCTATCGCAAGTAATGCACCAAAAGCTTTCGGTGAATGAATTACAATGACCACTGCCCGCCAGAGCAGTGTTAGGTAGAGTCCCATTACAAAGAGACCCCCCAACATCCCATATTCTTCTATAATGATGGCATAAATGAAATCTGAAAATGCCAAGGGTAAAAAATTTCGTTGTTCTCCTTTTCCAGGTCCTTTGCCGGTTAAGCCTCCCTTCGCAATTGCAATATTTGCCTGTTGATTTTGATACGACTCTGCAGTTTCGTCTCCTCCAACAAAGCTTACATAGCTTTCAATTCTATGTTTCCATGTGGTAACACGCAAAATGTCGGTGTCTGATTTCCAAATAGCAAACACTAAAATGCCAATAACAATAACACCTGTGCCGGTTAAAGCAAGTAAATGTTTGATCGGAATTCGACCGATAAAGAGTAACAGTATTGACGTGGCAAATAATACTGCAGCAGTCGATAAATCAGCAACTCCTATAAATGCACACACCGTGACTATTACAATTAAAACGGGTAAAAATGTCTTTCTAAAATTATCAACCGACTCTTGGCGCTTGGATAAAAATTGAGCGATATACATAACCAGAGCTACCTTAGCAAAATCCGAAGATTGGAAGGATAAACCAATACCCGGAATGGTAATGGATCGCTTGGCACTGTTTAAGTCGTTGCCAAAAATTAGCGTATATATGAGCAGTAAAATGGCTAGATAAACCAGGTACTTGGCGGGTCTAGAGTAGTATTGAAAATCAACCATATGTGTAAGCCACATCAGGAATAAGCCCATAAATAGAATTCCGACGTGCTTAATTAAATAATACTCCGTGTTTCCACCTTGTTTAGAATACGCGAGTGAACATGTTGAGCTATAAATAGCCAACACCCCCCAGAGGGAGAGCAATATGACGACAAACCAAATCAGGTGGTCGCCCTTAATGTTATTGCGTATCCACTTTAACATGTATACTACAGGTTACGTACCTCTAACTTAAATTGGCGCCCACGGTCTTCGTAGCTTTCAAATAGATCAAAGCTTGCACAAGCCGGGGACAATAAAACCACCTCGTTTTTGAATGCCAATCCGTTGGCTACCTGAACCGCTTCTTTTGCTGACATTACATTAATGATCATGTCTACATGTTTCGAAAAGGCTTGGTGCAAGGCAATGTTGTTTTTGCCCATGCATATAAGGATGCGGACTTTTTCCTTTACCAACGGAACCAAACTTTCGTATTCGTTCCCTTTGTCAATTCCACCAGCAATCCAGACTACTGGTTTTTTCATGCTTTCAAGGGCATACCAAGCAGATTTGATATTTTTGGCTTTTGAGTCGTTTACATAGTCGACCCCTTTAACAGCAGTTACAAATTCCAGTCTGTGTTCGATGTTTTTAAAGTCCATCAAACTTTCACGAATCACTTCGTTTCTGATAAGTAAAGAGCTGGCAACAATAGAGGCAGCCATTGAGTTGTAGGTGTTGTGTTTCCCACTAATTGTAAGTTGATTTAAATTCATCTTAAATTTTATTTTTGGTTGATTTAATAGAATGTGAAATGCGATTTCATCTGCCCATGCGCCTTCTTCCACTGCACCTTCTAGGGTGAAAGGAATTGCTTTTGCTTGGGCGGTATTTTGCTTTAAGTAAGTGGTAATTGGTTCGGAGTCTGCGCAGTAGATAAATACGTCTTCCGAGGTTTGATTTTGTGTTATTCTAAACTTGGACGCTATGTAGTCGTTGTACGAATCGTACCTATCTAAATGGTCAGGTGAAATATTCAACAACACAGCGTAATCCAGCTTGGTGTCGAACATATAATCAAGCTGAAAACTGCTCAATTCGATCACATAATGCGTGTGCTTGTCTTCAACTACTTGGCGTGCAAGACTATGACCCACGTTGCCCGCTAATCCAACAGAAATGCCAGCTTTCCCCAGCAGGTGATGGGTCAATAAGGTTGTCGTCGTTTTGCCGTTTGTACCTGTGATCCCAATTAACTTGGCTTTGGTGTGTTTGGCTCCAAAGTCTATTTCTGAAATAATAGGAGTCCCATTATTAAGGAGTTTTTGAAGGATAGGTGCTTTCGTTGGTATACCCGGACTGACAATAACCAAGTCTGCATTTGTGATGTAGTGCTCAGAATGCTTTCCGTGTTCGAAGTCTATCCCAGCGGCAGTCAACTCAGCCGAGTACTTTGGTTTGATATCTCCAAAGTCAGAAACAAAGACATCATGGTTCAGATGCTTGGCCAATATGGCTGCTCCCGTTCCGCTTTCGCCTGCTCCTAGTATGACTGTTCGTTGGATCAATTTATCTCAGTTTAAATGTGATAATGGTAATGGCTGCCAGCATGATGCCGACAATCCAAAAGCGGGTGACAATCTTTGGTTCTGGGTATCCCAGTTTTTGGTAGTGATGGTGTAATGGCGACATTTTGAACACACGTCGACCTTCACCATATCGTTTTCTGGTGTATTTGAAATAACTTACCTGTATCATTACCGACAGGTTTTCAGCTAAGAAAATTCCGCATAAAATTGGGATGAGTAATTCCTTCCGCAGCATGATGGCGAAAACGGCTATAATCCCACCAAGTGCTAAACTTCCAGTGTCGCCCATAAAGACTTGGGCAGGGTAGGAGTTGTACCATAAAAATCCGATACACGCCCCTACAAGTGCGGCTCCAAAAATCACCAGCTCACCCTGAAAAGGGATGTACATGATGTTGAGGTATTTGGCGAAAATGACATTGCCACCTACATACGCCAATACCGCTAAGGTCAAACCAATAATCGCACTTGTTCCAGCTGCCAAACCATCAATGCCATCTGTGAGGTTTGCGCCATTACTGACGGCTATAATGATAAAGGTGACAATCAGTACATATATTATCCAAGCATATTTGTGTGCTTTCTCGTCGTCTAAAAAGAATAGTAAATCCGCGTAATTAAACTCGTGTCCTTTTACAAATGGAATAGTTGTGGTAGTTGATTTCGTATCAAGGATATAAAGTGTTTCTCCTTCTGCATTCGTTATGGTTTCGGTAGAAGCGTCAATTTGCATCTGAGTGGCTTGGTCTTGTGTAACAAAATCACGGATAACCACTTCTTCATTAAAGTACAACGCAAGACCAATGATTAAGCCAAGTCCAAGTTGGCCAATCACTTTGAACTTTCCAGCGAGTCCGGCTTTGTCCTTTTTAAATACTTTGATATAGTCATCCAAAAAGCCAATGAGTCCAAGCCATACCGTAGTGATGATCATTAGAATCACATAGACATTACGTAGCCTAGCGAATAGAAGGGTAGGGATCAAAATGGCAGCGATGATGATTAGTCCGCCCATTGTAGGCGTGCCTTTTTTCTCAGCCTGACCTTCTAAGCCAAGTTCGCGGATGGTTTCGCCTACTTGCTTTTTGCGTAATTTTTCAATTAAAGTTTTGCCAAACAAAAGGCTAATCATCAGGGAAACGATGATGGCCATGATGGCTCTAAACGTGCTAAATTCAAACACACCGGCTCCTGGGAAATTAAAATGTTGTTCTAGGTATCGGAATAGGTAATACAGCATAGCTTAGGAGATTTGAGATGCGTTTTTGATGAATACTTCTTTATCGTCGAAAGGGTGTTTGACCCCTTTTATGTCTTGGTAGGTTTCATGGCCTTTTCCTGCGATTAATATGATGTCATTTGGTTTAGACAGGCTTAAGGCAGTCCGAATGGCTTGTTCTCTATCCGTTATTTTCAGTACTTTCTTATAGTGTTGGGGTGGGATGCCAACTTGCATATCTGCCAAAATCGCTTCTGCATTTTCTGTTCTTGGGTTGTCGGATGTAAGGATGACTCTATCGCTATGTTCAGCAGAAACCCTTGCCATTATCGGTCGTTTGTCGTGATCTCGATTTCCGCCACAACCAACTACGGTTATGAGTTGCTCGTTTTTAGAACGAATAGCATTAATGGTGTCGAGTACATTTTGCAATGCATCCGGTGTATGGGCATAGTCGATTACACCAATTACTTTGTTTGGTGCTTGGATATATTCAAATCGTCCGCTAACCGCACTTAAGCTGGTTAATGCGGTAATTATATTTTCTGGTTCTTGACCTAGAACAAAGGCGGTAGCATAAACGGTTAGCAGGTTGTATGCATTGAATTTGCCAACTAAAGCATACCAGGCTTCCTTTCGGTCAATCTCCAGCAACATGCCGTTGAAGTCATGCTCTATGATGCGCGCTTTAAAATCTGAGGCAGAATGAAGCGCATAGGTATATTTCGTTGCCTTGGAATTTTGAACCATCACCAGGCCATTTTTATCGTCTTTATTCGTCAGCGCAAAAGCGTTGCTATCCAACTGATCAAAAAGGTATTTTTTAACATCACGGTACTCGGCAAACGTTGTGTGATAGTCTAAATGGTCGTGGGTGATATTGGTGAAAGCGGCCATGGTGAAATACAGCCCGCCTATTCGTTTTTGATGAATGGCGTGAGAACTCACTTCCATAAAACAATAAGTACAACCCGCATCAACCATCTGGGCCAACAACTTGTTTAAGCTTATCGCATCTGGGGTGGTATGCGTTGAAGGATAAACCTTATTGTTGATTTTATTCTCTACCGTGCTCAGTAAACCCGCATCAAAACCCAGCGTTCTAAATAATTTGAATAGTAATGTTGCTACTGTTGTCTTGCCATTGGTGCCAGTAATTCCAATAAGTTTAAGTTGGTTACTTGGGAAATCATAGTAGGCAGATGCGATAGGGCCAACTATTGACGCAGTGTTGTCACAAACCACATACGTGATGTGATCTAGACCTATTTCTGGTAACGATTCGCAAACGATAACTGTCGCACCGTTTTTGATTGCTGTGTCGATGTAAGTGTGCCCGTCTGTTAGGGTTCCTCTGATTGCAAAAAAGACATCGTCTTTGCCGATTTGTCTAGAATCGATATGCAATTCTCGAACAGCACAATCGGAAGGGCCGTGAATGGCGAGGTCAAATCCTTTAGGCAATATGTTTGTCAATTGCTTCATGGATTTGGGCTTAAATCAAGATATATGGTTCTGCCTTTTGCCATTTTTGACCCTGGCAAAGGCGATTGCTTAAATACTTTTCCGTATCCCTTATGTTTTATTTTATATCCTTTGTTCTCAAACAGATAGAGGCAGTTTGCCAATCCAAGGCCATTAACATCTGGCATTGTGTTGTCGGTAAAGGAGATTGGTTCACCAACAAGTGTTTCACCGTTTGGTCGTAGGGTTACAAAGTCATGGTTTCGAGCGTCTGTGTCAAATGGTATATCCAGTTGTTTGCAGGATGTTCTTACAGCTTTATAGGGTCCACTAACGAGGCGTGGCATAAGTGTTGAGTCAATTGGGGTAATGCGTTTATGAACTGCGTTGGCGTATATCTTTAATGCGATTTCCTTGAAAACCGGAAGGGCCACTGCTGAGCCGTAAAACTGTCCTTTAGAAGGACGACTTATCAATACAATTAATGTGTATTTGGGATTGTCGACAGGGAAGTAACCTACGAAACTACTGTGGTAGTCACTCGTATACCCTTTGGCGTCGTCAGATATTCTAGATGTTCCCGTTTTACCAGCAACACCAAATGTTAAATCCTTAAGTTTTGCTGAAGCAGTTCCTCGTATTACAACGCCTTCCAACAAGGTCTTTAAGTCAGAAAGTGTTGACGACTTACATATTCGGACGTTGTTTATATGTGGTTCGTAATAGGAGTCAACTTTCCCAAACGATCCTATTCCAGAGATAATGTATGGACGCATCATGACGCCATTATTTGCAACAGCATTGTATAACATTGCAACATGTAGTGGGCTGATTTTTAAAGAGTAACCTATCGAAAGTGATGGGATTGCCATTCCTGACCATCCTTCTTTTCCAGGGCGCAAAATGGAAGGTATTACCTCACCACGGATGCCGGTTTGCAGTGGTTCTGTAAGCTGTAATTTGTCGAAGTATTCGATAAAATCTTCCGGGTCTTTTCGGTAACTTTTGAATGCATTGGTGGATATACCGACGTTTGACGATTGTTCAAAAACTTGCTGATAGGTCATTTTCTGAACCTTTGTGTGCCCGCTGTCTTCTATACTGTCGTTATCAAAAAATTTGTATTTCCCGAAGTGGACGTCCACGGAGTCTTCAATGTCCACATCACCGCTTTCGATTGCGGCTAGTGCTGAAACTAGTTTGATTGTGCTGCCTGGTTCGTACCCAGTACCAATTGCGTGGTTAAAGCGCTCGGTTAAACCGTCTTCTGTGTTGTCAATATTCGCAATCGCTTTGATTTTGCCTGTTTTAACTTCGAGTAGTATAGCTGTTCCGTATTCCGCACCGTTGTCAATAATGCCTTTACTCAACGCTTCGTGTACCAAATCCTGTAAGTGAATATCAACGGTTGTGAATACATCTTTGCCATCAAGTGCGCTGATTTTCATGTCATTTTCGAGAGGTCGATAACTACCACCGGCTAGTCTGCGAACCACAAGCCTTCCGTCTTCTCCTGAAAGGACGTGGTCATAGCTTGCTTCTATACCAGCACCTTTGTGGTTCTCATTGATGTAACCAATGGTTCTACGCATCAAACCGTAGTATGGTTTTTTGCGAATGGTGCGTTCCTCTAAGAAAACACCGCCTTTGAATCGTCCAGAATTGAAGATTGGCCAGGATTGTAGTTCTTTGGTTTGAATGAAGCTGGCATTTCGGATAATTGTTATATACCTGCTTTGTTTTCGATAACCTTCTTCGAGTAAAGTGAGATACGCTTGCTTCGTTCTGTTTTTAAGCAACAAACTCATTTTTGTTGCGAGGACAGTTTTGTACTTGCTAAATGAGTCACTGTGATAGTCGCGTATTACGGCAAAGTCGAGACTAATTTTGTAAATCGGTACTGAGGTTGCCAATAAGCTGCCGTCGTCAGAATAGATACTGCCACGAACGGCTGGGATTTGCTGAAACCGCACGTGCAGACTGTCGCCCATAGCGCGCCACTCATCGCCTTCAGTGTATTGCACTCTGAACATGGAGTATACAATCGCTCCACCAAGTAAAGTCAACATTAAAATGCTGACTATCACACGCCACAATATGTCTTTCTTAATGTTCAATCGTCTTCGATATTGAGATCTATCGGTGCTTCTGATATGGGTTCTATTCCTTTGTCAATCAATCGTTTGGAAACATCTGATTGTTTATTTTGGCCTACTATTTCTGATTTTAGGGTTATGTATTCCGCCCGTAATTCTTTTAAATCGGCCTTCACTTTTTCCGACTGTCGGTGTTTTTTGTCAGAGAGATGGGAGTTGTATACATATGGAATGGCCAACAACCCGATGAATACAATTAAACCAAGTACTTGAGTGCTGGTCATTTCCTTGAGCCCATTTAACCCAGTACTGCGTTTTTTTGAATTTGGCGATATGTTTTTATCTGCACTCATAATCGCTCTGCTACTCGAAGTTTCGCACTTCTTGATCTAGGGTTTTGGGATAGCTCTTCCTCGGTGGCCGTAATGGGTTTTCGATTAATGAGTTTGAATGGTTTGTTGGTATTACCAAAAGCGTCTGTTTCAACATGACCCTCGAAATTCCCAGACTGCATAAAGGTTTTAACCAGTCTATCCTCTAAGCTGTGATAAGACATAACTACAAGTCTGGCGCCGGGCTTCAGGCTATCTAACGAATTGATTAGTAGTGATTTGAGAACGCCTAGTTCATCATTGACTTCGATCCGTAATGCTTGAAATAGTTGTGCAAGTTCTTTATTGCGTTGTTTGGGTATTGTGAATTCTTCGGCTATATCAGCTAACTCGCCTGTGGTCGCTATGGCTTTGTTTTTTCTATATGCGACAATCTTATTTGCCAGCTTCCAAGCGTACCGGATCTCCCCGTAAATCTTAAAAAGCTTACTTAATTCTTCAACAGAATATGTGTTTACAATCTCATATGCATCAAGCTCCTGTTCTTGGTTCATGCGCATGTCAAGGGCAGCATCAAAACGGAATGAAAACCCACGTGCTCCTTCGTCAATTTGATGGGATGAAATACCTAGGTCAGCGAGTACTCCATCAACCTTAGAGTTGTCATAATATTTCAGAAAGTTTTTGATGAATTGAAAGTTATGGTTGACAAAAATCAGATTAGGATGATCTTCTAACGATTCTAACGCATCATTGTCCTGGTCAAAAGCGATCAGCTTTCCATCTGGTATGCGTTTCAAAATTGCTCTGGCGTGCCCTCCTCCTCCATACGTCACGTCCACATAAACCCCGTCTTCTTTGAGCTGTAGGCCTTCTAGGCACTCATTGAGCATGACAGGTATGTGGTATTTACGATTCTCCATCTCCGTTGTCTCCCATTACATCTTCTGCTAAATCGGCATAGTCATCTGGATCAATTTCCATTTGTTCGTCGTATACCTTTTTAGACCATATTTCTATTTTGTTTTCATATGCGTAGAAAACTACCTCCGATTCAATTTCGGCGTAGGTGCATAATTTTTTTGGAATCAAGACCCGGGAAGCGGTGTCAATTTTTATTTCTGTTGCCCCACTGTTGAACAAGCGTTTGAACTTCCTATCGTTCCGCTTAAAATCACTCAGGTTACTCAGTTTTTGTGTTTCATCAGCCCAATCCTTTCGGGTAAATAGGGTTAAGCATTTGTCGAAGCCTCTGTTGATCACCATTCGGTTCAAGGCCTCCTTGGGAATCTGTCGTTTTAGACCGGCAGGAACAATGGTACGACCCTTGTCGTCCACCTTACATTCATATTCGCCGATATAACCAGACATGCTTTTCTGTTGAGATAAAATTTCGATGTAAAAGTATTACAGAATTCCCCACTTTCTACCACTTTCTCCCACTTATTTCCACGAAATGTTTCCACATGATGTGTAAGTGATTGTAAAACAGCAAGATGCGTGGTGGTAGGAAGTTGATCAAATGTGTCAAAATATGCCGTTTTGATGTGGTTTAAACGGCATATCGTTCATTTTTGAGTGTGCTATTTGATGAAATGGGGTATTGTGGGTGAATGTAGTTTTGTCCGAAATAGGGTAAGTTTGTGAGACTAAGAAAATCGAAGATTAATGTCAACAGAACTAAAGTGGCACGTTGTATATGTGATGTCTCGCCAGGAGAAAAAAGTTGCCAAAAGAATGGCAGATCAACAAATAGAATGCTACTTACCCATTGCAAAACGATTAAGTAAGTGGAGTGACCGAAAAAAATGGGTCGACTTCCCAATGTTCAATGGATACGTATTCGTGCGGCCTACTTTGTTCCAAAAGGATGCTGTGGTTCAAACAATAGGAGTTGTGGGGTATTTGAAGCTAAGTGGTCAACACGCCGTTGTTCAAGACAAAGAAATTTACATTATTCGAACAATTGAGAAGGAAGGTTATTTCGCTGAAACGATATTGAATCCTGGAGATTTCGAAGAAGGAGAAAGGGTTCTGATTGTAGAAGGACCGCTCAAAGGTCAAAAAGTGGATCTAGTCCGCAAAAACAATGAACGCATATTCTTGATCTCATTTGATACACTTGGTCAAAGTATCAAAGTGAATGTGCCATATGAGTTTTTACAGAAAGTAAAAGAAACAGGATAAAAAAAAGGAGCTGCACTGCAACTCCTTTTTGATAAATATCAGTTGGTCAACTAGACCGCAAAACTCTCTCCACAACCACATGTCCGTGTTGCGTTTGGATTGATGAAGTTAAATCCTTTTCCGTTTAACCCATCCGTAAAATCTAACTCAGTTCCACATAAATACAGGAAGCTTTTCATGTCACACACTATTTTTGCTCCATCCGTATCAAATATCTGATCGCCTTCTTTTTCTTCATTGTCGAAGTCGAGATTATAGCTAAGACCACTGCAACCTCCTCCAACTACAGATACACGCATGAAGTATTCTGCAGTTAAGCTTTCCTCGGATTTGAGTGCGTTTATTTTTTCTAATGCTGGTGGTGTAATCGTTATCATATCTTGATGTTTAAACGAGTTCTTCTAAACCTTGTTTGGTTCTATAATCGTTAATGGCTGTTTTAATTGCATCTTCTGCCAAGACAGAACAATGTATTTTTACTGGAGGTAACGCCAATTCTTCAACGATTGCCATGTTATCGATTGCCATTGCTTCTTGCACGGTTTTACCTTTAAGCCACTCAGTAGCCAATGACGATGAAGCAATTGCGGAACCACAACCAAATGTTTTAAATTTAGCATCTTCGATAATGCCACTTTCTTCGTTTACTTGAATTTGAAGACGCATAACGTCCCCACACTCAGGTGCACCAACCAATCCGGTACCAACATTTTTTTCGCCTTTGTCTAAGGTGCCAATGTTTCTAGGATTGCTGTAGTGATCGATTACTTTTTCTGAATATGCCATATTTTTTTTCTTTTTATATCAATTAGTGTTCTTGCCACACAACGGACTTTAAATCAATTCCTTCTTTATACATCTCCCATAATGGGCTCATGTCTCGCAGTTTGTGTACCGCTGTTTTTACGTGGTCAATTGCAAAATCTACTTCTTCATCTGTGCTAAAACGACCCAAGCCGAATCGCAGTGACGAATGTGCTAAATCATCATCCAAACCGAGGTTTTTCAAAACATAACTAGGTTCAAGAGATGCTGAAGTACAAGCAGAGCCAGAAGAAACAGCTAAATCTTTTATACCCATCATCAGTCCCTCGCCTTCAACATGCTTGAAAGAGATGTTGGCTACATGTGGTAACCTATGATCCGTATTTCCGTTTACGTAAGATTCTTCAATTTCTAACAATTCTTTTTCTAATCTGTCACGCATCTTAGAAAGCTTTACAGCCTCATCAGACATTTCATTCATGCAAATTTCACATGCCTTTCCAAACCCAACAATACCTGGAACGTTTAATGTCCCACTTCGCATTCCGCGCTCATGACCACCACCATCTAATTGGGAAGTAACCTTAACTCGAGGATTCTTGCGTCGTACATACAATGCTCCAACCCCTTTAGGACCGTACATTTTATGTGCTGAGAAAGACAACAAATCAATGTTTTGCGCATTAACATCAACTGGTACTTTACCTACCGCTTGAGTTGCGTCTGTATGAAATAATATATCGTGTTTGCGGGCAATGGCAGTGATTTCTTCAATTGGCTGTAAAACACCAATTTCATTATTACCATACATCACCGATATCAAAATGGTTTTTGGTGTAATCGCCGCTTCTAAATCTTCTAAATTGATTAACCCATCTTCGTTAGGTGACAAATAAGTAACCTCACCCCCTAATTTTTCAACGTGTTTGCAAGAGTCTAACACCGCTTTATGTTCGGTGTTCACTGTAATTATGTGATTCCCTTTTCTAGCGTACATCTCGAATACACCTTTAACGGCTAAATTGTCAGATTCAGTCGCTCCAGAAGTGAAGATAATTTCCTTTGGATTGGCATTAATTAATTTAGCAACTTGCTCGCGAGCATAATCAACGGCTTCTTCTGCTGTCCAACCAAACGAATGGTTACGACTTGCAGCATTTCCAAACTTGCTATTGAAGTATGGTAACATAGCTTCAAGGACACGAGGGTCCATTGGTGTTGTCGCATTGTTGTCTAAGTATATCGGGAATGATAACATCCTTATTTTTATTTAGATTAATTCTATTCTGCAAATATAACGACTCTATTACGAAAAATGTTCAGTTGAGCAGGCAATTATTTACCCTATTGATTTTTGTCCATCTTTGTAGAAAATTAGCACTGTGATACGTAAAATTGAGCACCTGGGAATTGCGGTTAAATCGATTGCAAACTCAAACGACATATTGTCTAAATTACTTGACACCACAGCGTATAAAGAAGAGTCTGTAGATTCTGAAAATGTTCTGACATCGTTTTTTATGTTAGGAGAGACCAAAATCGAATTGCTTGAAGCTACTGCAGAAGACAGTGCCATTACGAAATTTATAGAGAAACGAGGAGAAGGAATTCACCACATTGCACTCGATGTTGTTGATATAGAGTATGAACTTGAACGACTAAAAGCGCTTGGTTTTCAACTCATCCATGAAAAACCGAAACTCGGAGCCGATGGTAAAAAGATTGCATTTTTACATCCGAAGTCGACCAATGGAATTTTGGTAGAACTGTGTGAAGATCTCAAAAAGACAACACTTTAGAAATTGATCGGTAATACAAACGTAGACCGCACCGGTCCTCTACGTGTGAAACCTGGATACCAGTTAGGTAGTTTTCCTAAAATCTCTAACGCAGCTAAATTTAGCGCAGGGTTTGTGCTGGACGATATTTGAACGTGGTTCACTAATCCACCATACTCTATCACGAATTGAACATAGACCTGTCCCGTAAGCGTACCGTTTTTGGTATACGATTTTGTCAGTGCATCGATTTGTGTAAACAGTGCTTCATACGTCACCAAAGACCTTGGTGTTGACTTAAAGTGAGCAAGAACACCCAAAATGGAGGTATCTACATCATCTACAGAAATCACCTCCACAATGTCCGTTTCTGAGTCTTCTACTTCTTCATCGAAGGGATAGATGTAGATTTTAAGTGCGTTTGTGTAATCTCTAAAGTGATCTACCATCCACACGGGATTGCTGAAAGGCTTTGCACTATCAATAGCAGTTACCCGCCAGATGTCTTTCTTTTCAACGGTCAAGGTGATTTGCTTAACAGTAACTTTTGCTTTCATTAAATCTTCTGAAAACACAACATTGTTG
This sequence comes from bacterium, assembly GCA_047639155.1. Taxonomy (GTDB): domain Bacteria; phylum Bacteroidota; class Bacteroidia; order NS11-12g; family UBA9320; genus UBA987. Next base: position 5,335 of record JBLING010000018.1, on the reverse strand, counting down.
CCAGTAGATTCGATATAAAAGCCATAAAGCCTAAGGTTATTTATGTTATAAATCCCTAGGTGGTTTTTTATGTGTCGAAGTACATCGGCGACTTGATTACTGCTTTTGTTTGACAGGTCCTCGTATGTCCCATGTTTAAAATAGGCCATCGCGGCTACAGTAAAACTATCTATATCAATACTTAAAAATCTTATCGCATGTTGTTTGTTTAGTCGCACTACTAATTCGTCATAAGACTCATGGTCAGGCACATGGCCATTTTCACCTACAACAATCCATCGGTTAGATTCTCGAATTAAATTTAGAGTCGTACTTCTTCCGGAATTCGTGCTTAAATGACAATCCGCCATGCTGTCTGTTACAAATACTACTTCATCCATTTCACGGATTACCATCTCTTTCTTTCTTGGATATCCTTCGATAGAATCTGATTGGAACTCGGTCAGCAAAATACTGTAATTAAGTTCTGTCGTAGTTTTTCGTAGCAACATGGAATTTCTTTCTAAATAGAACTGATTTAACCCTAAAACGAAATTGGATACAGCGGTTCTTACAACATTCTTCTTGATTTTATCTTCCTCAAGACTATCTATTTGAGTCTTATAAAACGCAGAGTATTGCCTAAAGTCGGTCTCCTGATTAAAACCAATAATCACAAACCCCGTATCATGTTGAGCTAACTCAATGGTATATAATAACGTGTCCGCATTGAAAATTTCACATTGTGCCAATTGACCTATTTGATTAACGCTTTCTGTATAGAAATCGTCATTGGGATGAAGAATGTACTTCATCTTTTGTAAATAGGTCTTTTGAAGTTCGAAATAACCAAATAAGGAATCGGTAACAATTTGCTTTAACCTTTCACTGGAAGAGTCCTGTAAAAATTGCGCCTTCAGTGTTAAATACGAATCACACACTGTCGTTACTATTTTTTTGTCTGACTTAGATAATCGTTGTGCGGATACATGAACGTTGATAAATACGAATAACAACAAGAATCCAGTTATACGAAAACCATAGGGAGTTTTAAATAGGTCCGGATTCTTACGATTGGTCATGTGGTAAACTTCAACAAAAGGCAAATGTAACTAAAGCAACAAATCCTATCTTTGACAACGATGAAGACAAATCAGATTGTTCGTTTTGCATTAGGTATTGCTGGGTTGGTGTTGCTCATTTGGTTTTCGTGGCAAGTAAAACAAGTGTTTATTTATTTCGCTTTGTCTATCGTGTTGGCCTTGATGGGGAGACCCCTTATGTCCGCTCTTACACGCGTAAAGGTTAAATCCAAAACAGTCCCTGATTGGTTGAGCGCAATGGCAGTAATTGCCGCCTATCTGTTTTTACTTACTTTATTCTTTAAATTCTTAATCCCTGTCTTGGCAAGTCAGATTGATATCATTGTAAACCTGGATGTTGAATTATTGATGGGCGAGTTTAACGGACCGATTACCGCATTGGAATCATGGTTTAAGGACATGAACATTAATGGTATGAACCGGGAAGCGATTCAAGAACAGATTGTTTCCAACTTGAATTTTGATCGTGTTTCAAAGGCGTTTGAAAATATAATGTCTGGCCTTGGTGGCATTCTAATAGGATTTATGAGTGTGCTGTTTATCACATTCTTTTTGTTAAAAGACAAAGAAATCGTCAATAACATCGTTGATACATTAACCCCTGATAAATACTTAAAAAGCATTCACAATATTCTATCGGACACCAAAGATTTGCTGACACGATATTTTATCGGTGTAGCGATTCAAGTGTCAATTATAACTGCTATTGTTAGCATTGGTTTGTCAATTTTCAATGTGCCCAATGCGTTATTAATAGGATTCATCGCTGGCTTGATTAACATTATACCTTACATCGGACCATTAATTGGAGCAACGTTTGGGATTTCGTTGAGTTTACTGTCTCATGTACACATGCAACTGCCTGGGGAATTGGCACCGTTGATATTGAAAATTCTTACGGTATTTGGTGTTGCTCAACTTACAGACAACTTTCTGTTACAACCGTTAATCTTTTCGAAAAGTGTAAAGGCGCATCCTTTGGAAATATTTGTTGTGATTATGGCGTCTGGAATGATTGCCGGTGTTGTAGGCATGATTCTGGCCGTGCCGACCTATACATTCTTACGCATTGTGGCCAAAGAGTTCTTCCAAGGGTATAAAGTGGTTCAGGGATTGACTAAAGACCTTTAGTCAATAGACTTAAACATTTCCAATCTCTGATTAAAATATATAATCAGCGACTCAATTTCACTAAAGTCTTTATCAAGCTGTCCATAAGGAATGAAATGCGGAAAAGGATCCTTTAAGCGTTTCATTTGATCATCGTACATGAATATACCCCATTTTAATTGTGTATTCATATCTAGGAATAAATTGTCCATAAATGCATAATAAACTTTATGACCGGATAGATCAAAACTATTTACAATACTGTCATTTAATACTTTTAATGTATCAGATTTGTTATCAAATAGTGAGTCTGTCGTTATTACAAAATTCCCGAACTTATAATGGTCCTTAATAGCAGTTCTAATATGGGAAAGCTTTACTTTTCTTAAACTATCTCGTTTTTCTGGAGACTTCGATTCAAATATTCCCACTTTCTTAGATTCCGTTGTGCCGATTACAAAAACAAGTAATCCTAATTCTTTACCCCCTTGTTTTGATAAATTCGCGACTTGATCTTTCGCTAAAGCAATATTTGCCTGTTCAGCTTTATATTTATTGTGGATGCGATCAGAATTTAGAAGTTCATTAAATCTTACTTGTACTCCAACCTGTAAATAGTCTATTTGGCCTGTTATTGCCCCAGCACTTTGTTTACCTCCTACGAAATCCAAATAATTGATGTTTAGACGGGCGCCTGGGTTTAAATCTATCGAAAGGCCCAATTGAACAGCATAGTCAACAGGTTGTGATCTAATAAATGTATTTCTAAGTGGTTTTGTAAGCTTGGCATGATGTCTTTCTTCATAGCTTAAGTTGTACGAGTAAATGAGACCAAGGTTGACAAAGGTTTGTTTGTTTTTATCGATTGGTTTGACCGCAAGCAACGAAACATCGAATGCATTAGAAATGCTTGTGTAGTTGTCAAAATCATGTAAGTAACTAGTTTGGTTGATAGATGGATTTAGTTGCAGTGCGAAGCCACCAAAATTTCTTTCAACCATAATCCCAAAGCCAACACCTGGCTTATTTGTAAATGTGTCCGCAGCTATTGGTTTGACAAATGCAGAGTTGTAATTTAGATTAAGAGCATATTCCCATTTGCGTTGTCCAAACGATGATATTGAAAACAGTAAGCAAAGTGATAATATAGTAACCCTCATACGGCAAATGTCATTTAAATAATGAGACTTTATTGTCTAGAATTTGTAAGCGTCTTAGCTAGTTTGACAAACGACTAAATATCAAACTTGATTCCTTGAGCCAATGGCATTGAAGTACCATAATTGATGGTATTTGTTTGTCGGCGCATATAATTTTTCCAAGCGTCAGAACCAGATTCTCGTCCTCCACCTGTATCTTTTTCTCCTCCAAACGCTCCTCCAATTTCAGCACCACTCGTGCCAATATTGATGTTGGCAATTCCGCAATCTGACCCTTCATTACTTAAGAAGTATTCAGTTTCAAGAACGCTGTCGCTGAATATCGCAGAGCTTAATCCCTGTTTAACATCGTTCTGCATTGCAACTGCTTCTTCAATTCTATCGTATTTCATGATATAGAGAATCGGAGCAAAAGTTTCTTCTTGTACAATATTCAAATGATTGGCAGCCTCAGCAATTGTCGGTTCAACATAACACCCTGATTCATATCCTTCACCTTTAAGCACTTTCCCACCGTAAATAACACGTCCACCTTGGTTCTCTAGTTCCTTAATTGCGTTCAAATATGAATTAACCGCGTCTTTGTCGATTAATGGTCCCATGTGATTTTCCTCTTCCAAAGGGCTACCGATTTTGACCTGTTTGTATGCGTTTATGAGCATAGATTTAAACTGATCATACACTTCGCTATGAATTATTACACGTCGTGTTGAAGTACAACGTTGACCACATGTGCCAACACCTCCAAAAACAACAGCTCTTAGTGCATTTTTTAGATCTCCTTTGTTACTTACGATAACGGCGTTGTTTCCGCCAAGTTCCAATAACGAACGACCAAGTCGTGCTCCAACCAACTGACTAACGCGCTTACCCATTCGGGTGCTTCCGGTTGCTGAAATTAAAGGAATACGGGTATCCATAGCCATTTTTTCCCCTAAAACATGATCACTTATAATTAGGTTGAAAATACCTTCAGGCAATTCATTTTCGATCAAAACTTCAGATATGATATGTTGACAAGCAATTGCCGACAATGGCGCTTTATCTGAAGGTTTCCAGATAACTACATCACCACAAACTGCGGCTAATACAGCATTCCAACTCCAAACCGCAACAGGGAAATTGAATGCGGAAATAACACCTACTATTCCGATTGGGTGCCATTGCTCCATCATTCTATGGTTTGGGCGTTCACTTTTAATCGTGAGTCCATATAACTGTCTGGACAATCCAACTGCAAAATCACAGATGTCAATCATTTCTTGAACTTCACCAAGTCCTTCTTGCAAGCTTTTGCCAGTTTCGTAACTTACCAAGTAGCCCAATTCACGTTTTTTAATGCGCAGTTTGTTACCAAGTTTACGAACAAAATTACCGCGATGAGGCGCTGGGATGTCTCGCCACATCGTTGCAGCTTCTTCCGCCTTTTTTATTACATGATTGTACTCTGACTCTGTCGCGAAAACAACCGATGCGATTTTTTGACCGTCAACAGGTGAGGTGATTACTTTTGTTTTAGAGCCTACAGGCGTAATCCAAAGTTGACCAGTACTTGTACTTTCGTTGATTTCCTTTAAACCTAAGTTCTCTATAATTTTATTGATCTTCAATGTGATGCTTTAATGCTTTGTTCTATGATTCTTAAAATTCAAAGATAATGTGAACCGATTGGTTTTGCCAACGATTGTTTCGGCTTGTGAATATCTAAGTTGTCGTTAGTCCTGCAGTGAGTCGTTATTTTGTGCCGTGAAAAAAGGGAAGCAAATTGGTTTTATTTTATTGGCGTCATTGATGATGCTTGCACTTTTGTATACGTGTAATAAAAAAGACCGACCTCGTGATAGGGAAGAGGATACAGTCGAGCAAAACGATACAGCTAATCCAATCAACAAAACGGAATCGACAAGTGTGGAACTAGAACCAGAAAAGGAGATAATTCCTGAAGTACAAGAAAAAGTAGCACTGGTTGAGGAATTCAAAAAA
>JBLING010000017.1:0-18723 GCA_047639155.1 bacterium | reverse complement strand
TGTAGCAATTCTAACGTGCAAACTGTTATGCCAGTTAATTCCGGTGGAAGCTTTACGGTAACCAGTTACACCACCGCGTCTGGACAATTCGACCCGAGTTTAGCGGCTGTCGGATTAAACAAAGTGGTGTACACCATAACCAATGCAGCTGGCTGTAGGTCAGTAGATTTCATCGACATCGAAGTACTGGTTATTCCTCAAAACAAGATAACGCTTGACCCACATGAGGGGTGCGAACCGCTTGGTGTGTTTGTATCCAGTGAGCGCATGGGAGGAGAAGATAGTGTCATTTGGTTTGTCAACGGCCAGCGTACAACGGATACATACAATTTCTTCGGAACCTATAATCGCGGCATCTATCAAGTGCGATTTAACGTGTACGGTATAAATGGTTGTAACATCCAGAAAGACACATCGTTTGAAGTGTTTGCAAAGCCGGTAGCCGATTTCACGTATTCTCCGACAGACATTTATATCACCGAACCAGACGTTCAATTCACCGATCGTTCGACCGCCAACGTGGTCGCATGGGATTGGGATTTTGGTGATGCCACCAATAGCAGTGATGAAGATCCATTGTACGTGTACGCAGAAGCTGGCCAGTACCTTGTTCAGTTATTTGTTACTAGTGGTAATGGTTGTTTGGATACTGCGTTGCAGACTTTGATTATCAAAGACGAGATTTTGCTTTTTATACCAAACGCAATCAGTCCGAATGACGACGGTTTGAATGACGTATTCAGAGTGGTTGGATTGGGCTATACGCACATCGACATGTTGATTTTCAATCGATGGGGAGAACAGATTTACCAGTCGGATGAATTTGTAGAGTGGGACGGAACATACAATGGAGAGAAAGTCCAAATGGGATCTTATCCGTATATCATGAACATTGTCGACAACCGAGGCCGGAAATATCATGAAGTGGGTGAGGTGCAGGTGGTGAGGTAATTGTAATACACCTGGGAATTAGGGCAGCGGCGCGTATGGGAAGCTCTGTAGAAGTGGGCCAAGTCAATATCAGTCAAACGACGTATGACTTGTTAAAAGATGATGCTGACTTCACGTTTGAAAGTCGTGGTAAAACTGAAGCCAAAGATAAGGGCGAGGTGGAGATGTACTTCGTTAAGCTTCGCCTTGGCGAAGCTGGAAGAGCGAAGGTTGACTTTGTTTCAGTGAATAGTGAAAATGGGTACGGCGTATATCCCTTAATAGCGTTGACCAGTTTCTACGTATTACTATTCAAAAAAAGTTAAGATAGTCACAAGTTACACATTTGTCCATTTCGCCGAAGAATTACACGAATTTATTAAGTAAGTCACCGATAATAATGCATACCATTGAGGATCCGTAACAATTTCACACACAATGGAACAGATTAGTCAACCATGGCCATGGTACATTACCGGTCCATTAATTGGCCTTACTCTGCCATTGCTACTGATATTATTAAATAAATCATTTGGTATATCCAGTACGTTAAGGGATATCTGTGCCATGTGCCTTCCAGGTACGAAAATTAAATACTTTCAGTACGATTGGAAAAGTCAATGGTGGAATTTATTGTTTGCCATTGGAGTAATTACAGGTTCAGCTTTGGTAATGTTGTTTTTCCCAAACCCAGAGGTCGCTGATATTTCTGAAGGTACTATCACGCGGCTCAAATCTTTTGGGATCCACGACTTCTCTGGCTTAGTGCCAAAAGAAATATTCAACTGGTCTACTTTAACTTCTCCAGTTACTTTAATCATGATTTGCATTGGTGGCTTTCTGATTGGTTTCGGAACTAGATACGCCGGGGGATGTACTTCTGGACATGCTATTATGGGTCTTAGTATGTTCAAGCTTTCCTCATTAATTGCGGTCATCGGTTTTTTTATTGGTGGATTAATTGTGACTTGGTTAATTCTCCCTCAAATTTTGAAACTGTTATGAAATACTTTTACGCACTAATTTCAGGAGTAATTTTTAGCATAGCACTCGTAAAGGGAGAGGCGATTTCGTGGTTTCGTATTCAGGAAATGTTTTTGTTTGAAAGCTTCCATATGTATGGTATCATCGGATCGGCAATTGTAGTTGGGGCAGTCTCGCTTCTGATAATTAGAAAATTTAACATCAAAACCATTGATGGGAGCGATATAAAATTTGAGACTAAACCACTAAAACCAAAGTCTAATTTTCTTGGAGGTATTATTTTCGGCTTAGGGTGGGCAATGACGGGGTCTTGTCCAGGGCCATTATATGCGCACGTCGGATATGGACACACAATTATGATTATGACTATCTTGTGTGCGATTATGGGTGTGTTTACCTATGGGGTGTTAAAAGACAAGTTGCCGCATTAAACAGATAGATGAAACCGCCTTTGCCATAAAAAAAGTGTAACATGAAAATGATATTCCATAAAGCAGCCATCCTGTTAATACAGCTCTTTGTGTTTGGCATTGTGCAATCAAACGCACAAATTGTTCGACCTATTGGGACGAACCTTTCAGGTATTGAAGATTGGTCGTCGGAGTATGTTTTTGTTGATGCATTTAATCAATGTAGAGACTGGATCCCACATGCCATTGGTTCTGGTGCCCCATGGACGAGCGGTGTTTCAATACCACTTCGCACGGACGGATATCCTCTTGAGATTCCATATGAAAACGGTATTGATCCTCCTCAAGCCATAAGAACACTTCTGTTTTTTGGAAGTTTGGATGGACGCTACCCAAGCGGCAATTACCGATTGATTGCCTCGGGGACAGGTAAAATCCGTTTACGGTTTGCAGCCAATGGTACTTTCACTTGTCCAGTAGATACAATGATATCGGTGAATAGTAGTGTTGGTGGAATTGCATTAGAAATTGACACTTCACTTGCTTCTGATCCTGTACGAGATATTCATTTTGTTATGCCTGGTTTTGAAAACACATTTACTACAAATCCATACCATCCGGATTTATTGAGTTTTGTAAAGGATTTTCAGGTCATACGTTTTATGGATTGGATGAAAACAAATGGGTCGCCAAACACTACTTGGTCGAATCGCAATTTGACCAATAACTTCACACAAACGCTTGACAACGGAGTCGCGTATGAGCACATTATCAATATATGTAATTTGACGCAAAAACACCCTTGGGTTTGTATCCCGCACAGAGCGGATGATACCTTCATAAGTGAATTGGCAAAATTGTTTAGAGACTCACTAGATCCTGGATTGAAGCTATACGTTGAGTACAGTAATGAAGTCTGGAATACCGGATTCTCTCAGAGTCGTTATGCAGATAGTATGGGAAATGCGTTGGGATATTCAGGAAACCCTTGGGAGCAGAGATGGCAATTTTATGCAAAAAGAACCGCTGATGTCATGCAAATTTTTGAGACTGAATTCTCTGGAAATAACAGACTGGTTAAAGTCATAGCGAGCCAATCTGCGAACAGTTGGTTGACAAATTACATCATTGAAAAGTTTAATGACGTTAAGTATAACTCAAGTCAAGTGAAGGCCGATGTTATTGCAATAGCCCCATATTTTGGAGGGTCAATAGCCAATGTTATTGGCGATGCTGGATTAATCAATAGTGTTTCCGTAAACGATATACTAGATTCTATGGAAAAGTCGTTACCACAGGCCTTTGCTTGGATGGATGCGACTAAAACTGTTGCAGACAACCACAACCTGGAACTAATGGCATACGAAGGAGGACAACATCTCGTTGCCAATCCCACCTATTACAATGACACTGCATATGTCAACAAGCTAAAAAATGCGAACCGTCATCCACGAATGAAGGATTTATACTGCGACTATTTCAATTATTGGTTCGACAGCACACAAGCGGGTATGTTCTGTCATTTCTCCTCTCACGGAATCTATAGTAAGTATGGAAGCTGGGGAGTAAAAGAATTTATGGACGATACATTATCGCCGAAATATATTGGACTACAAGATTGTGTGTTTCGTTATAACATCGATACAACTACAGTTGGTATCAATAAAATTGTAAAAGAGAATCAATCAATAATCATTTACCCAGTTCCTTCAGCGAATGGAATAATCAATGTTAAGCACAGTTTGACTGCGCCCACGATTTATCTTTATGACAACATGGGGCGATCAATCAATTTTAGGATTGACAAGTATAATGAGAAAGGGTTGACGCTAAATGTACAGGGTTACACAGGTTTTGCGATTCTCAGGCTCAATGAAAAGGATGTTTTTATAGGTAAAAAGATATTGATCATTGATTGACATGGATACCAAAACGCATAAAAAAAACTAGCTTCAACACTAAACAATGCATGTTCAAAGTTTTGTGATAATAGAACAAACATGAAAAGAGTTGGAATCATACTTTTGGCAGGTCTAGTATCGACATCTGTCTATAGTCAAGAATTTGAGACTAGTCTGACCGTTTCACCACGGATAAGTTTTAGTAGCAACTACAATTCCCTAAATAAACTTGCTTTAGGTGGCTCTGCATCAATTCAAAGTTTCTATAAATTGTCCGAAAAACTCGCGGTTGGTTCTGAGTTTAAATATTCATTTGAGAACTATAGACTTAAACGCAATTATCAAGGTGGTATACCTCACAATGCAACTGCATTTTGCGATATATCACTAACTAACCATACTTTAAATGTACCGTTGCTCATCAGGTTAAAAACAAAGTCAAATTGGTTACTAACCGCTGGGTCAGGGTTGAACTATAATTTAGATATTAAGGCTTCAACTGACTACATATACAAAGGGAACTGGAGTGATGAAAACGTAACTAGAACAAATATTGAGAATACCTCAGCGGTGTTAGTCAACAATTTTAACACTTACTATCGGTAGGAATTGGGAAACAATTTGTGATGAACAATTTGCCTCTATCTGCTGAGGTTACTTATTCCTATGGTTTTGCACACTATGTTATTTCTCATGCTCATGTAAGCTATCCCGGAATTGAATATTATTATTCTGTAAATCCGGAGTATATTGGATTGAAGTTAGGAATTGAGATTTAAAGGTTAAGGTAACCAGCATTAATGAACAGACGTAAATTCATGAAACGCAGTTTTTGGGGAACAATTGGATTTGGTGTGCTAACAGGACTTTATGCCTGGCAAATAGAACCATTTTGGTTGGAGTTTGTAAGAAGGAAAATGCCAATTTCAAACTTGCCTGACAATCTTGTAGGTAAAATGGTAATGCAAATAAGTGACATCCACGTGGGCAACCGATTTGATTATAAGTATATCATTGACTCCTTCAAAAAAGCACAAGAATTTGCACCGGATTATGTGGTATATACTGGCGACTATATAACATACGATGATGCAGTACAATTAGAACAATTGGAGAATGTATTGAAACACACCGTTAAAGGCAAAATAGCAACCGTTGGAATACTTGGAAACCATGATTATGGCAAGAATTGGTCGGACCAGAATGTGTCTGACAATGTATCAGCACAACTGAAAGATGCTGGGATTGAAGTATTGCGAAATGGGCAAAAGGATTTCGACGGCTTAAACATTATAGGATTTGACGATTATTGGGGTTTGAATTTTTCTCCTGAAATTGTAATGAATGACTACGACGCGACTAAAGCCAATCTGTTATTGTGCCACAATCCAGATGTGTGTGACTTAGACGTATGGAACGGTTATACTGGCTGGATACTCTCAGGTCATACACATGGCGGTCAATGTAAACCGCCATTTCTTGAAGCACCTATGCTGCCCGTTAAAAATAAAGTATATGCGCAAGGACATATAGATTTAAAAGATGGTAGAAACCTATATATAAATCGTGCACTTGGACACTTATGGCAAGTCAGGTTTAATGTTAGACCGGAAATAACCATATTTGAGTTAGAACAAGTGTAATAGGAATACGGATGAATAAAAAGATTCTAAAATCAATTTTATTAGTTCTAAGGGTAGGAGTAAGTGCTTTTGGGATGTACTTGCTGTTTAGACTACTATACGCCTCAATTGTTTGTGTTGTAAATCAGAAAATTAAGCTTCCGTTCCTGGTTCCCCAATCTGATTATGCCATACTATTCATTATTGCGTACCCCTTAATCATGACCTTGATTATATACAAACTGGTTTATTATAAATGGATAAAAGGAACAATCATCGTATCACTTTCTTTAATATCAGTTTTATTGATTTTTCTTTACGCAAAAACAGCCACAGGAAACATGCAATCAGAACATTTTCCGATGGGAAAAGAATCTTTGACCATATATACAGAACCTGGATCAAGCAAATATGTTGGTAAGTACAAAGGGTTTTTTCAGAGAACCTATTTCTATGGAGAGAAACGTGATTCGGCTGATTATTTAATACTAGATGAACCCGCTTCATTTCTTGGCGATAAACCAAATGGCGGGTTGAGACTTCAAACAAGGAAGGAGTAAAGGTTAAAGAGTCCTATACTGTAATTATTAGAATTGTACAATAAAAGAGTGAAAAACAATGCGCGGTTTATGGTTGTTATACAACGCGACTCTGTCTTTTAACGATAAAATTCAATGAATAAAAATACAATCACAGTTGATGTTATTTCTGATGTTGCTTGTCCATGGTGTTACGTTGGTAAACGGCGGCTAGAGGCGGCTCTTGAACAATGGAAAGGTGCTCCAATAGAAGTGAATTGGCATCCATTCCAGCTTGACCCAACAATGCGCTCAGAAGGCATGAACCGAGACACATACCTCACGAACAAATTTGGAAGTATTGATCAAGTACAAGAGATGACCGATCGATTAACCGAAGTAGGTAAGACCGTTGGGGTAAATTTTGATTTTGGAGAGAATTGGCTCGCCGTAAACACGCTCCAATTGCATCAAATGCTACATGTTGCGCGTGCCGAAGGATTTGGAATTGAAATGAAAGAACGCCTTTTAGCGGCTTACTTTGAAGAAACGCAGCACCTAAACAAAGTCGAAACATTGTATGCGATTGCAGAGGAGTTTGGTTGGGACAGTGACAGGGTAGATGCGATTATTAATGATCAGAAGCTGACGGAAACAGTACAAGCTGAAATTGAGCACTACCAACAACGAGGAGTTTCAGGGGTTCCATTCTTTGTTATCAATGACGAATTCGGAATTAGTGGGGCACAGCCTGTTGAAACGTTTTTGCAGGCTTTCGAATCTGTGAGTCAAGTCAAAGAAACTACGTAATACAATTACTTAAGCCGATTCATCAAAAGACCGAATTTGATTTATCATCGGTCATCCAACATCACAGGCGTAAAGTCTCTGGGTGATTTACTAACTTTGGACAAATCCACATAAACCTATAGAAGGGTTAAGTTGGATAGCAATAAGCAGTATTCATCAGTATGGAGAAAAGAGAATTTGTTAAGAAAGTATCACTGGCCTTTTTAGGTGCTCCTTTCTACGGCAGCGCCCTCGCGTCAGGAATATCAAAATATGAAAATATTCCACCACAGCAATTGGCAACAGATGGGTTGTTTTGGGAGCAGGTACGTAGCGATTATAAACTTAAACCCGACTACATTAACCTCGAAAGCGGTTACTACAACATCATCCCAACCCCGACCTTAAAAGCACTTCAAGAAAACATAGAATTGGTCAACTATGAAGGCGCGTATTATATGCGTGGTGTGCAATGGGAGAATAAAAAGCGGATGACGGAAAAGGTGGCAGCAGTCATTGGTGCGAAAGCCTGGAACGTAATCATCACAAGGAATACCACGGAATCATTAAATATGGTCATCAAAGGCATGGATTGGCAGAAAGGCGACGAAGCAGTGTATGCCGTTCAAGATTATGGTGCAATGAAAAACATGTTTGCCCAGGTGTCTGAAAAATATGGGACAGTAAATCAGGTTGTTTCAATACCAAACCACCCAAAGTCAGATGAAGAGATTGTTGCGCTTTACGAAAAAGCCATAACGTCAAATACAAAATTGCTGATGGTTTGCCACATGATAAACATTACAGGACATATTTTGCCAGTTAAGAAAATCTGTCAAATGGCGCATAAAAAAGGCGTAAAGGTTATGGTGGATGGAGCCCATTGTGTTGGTCATTTTGAGTTTGATATAAACGAACTAGAATGCGATTACTATGGAACCAGTCTGCACAAATGGTTGGCAGTTCCTTTGGGTACTGGTCTATTGTATGTAGCGGATAAAGAAATAGATACCTTATGGCCTTTGTTTGCTGAGGAGCCAACGGAACCAAGCGACATCGGTCGATTAAACCATACGGGCACCATTCCTGTGTATCACGATTTAACGATTGAATCTGCAATTGAGTACTACAACATTTTGGGTGGGGAACGAAAAGAAGCACGATTGCGATTTTTGCAAGAATACTGGACGGCAAAGGTGAGAAACCACCCTAAAATAGTTGTCAATACACCGGTAGAATCACACCGTGCCTGTGGCATTGCGAACGTTGGGATTGAAGGAATGGATCCACATATAATGGCCAAACGACTGTTAGACGAACATAAGGTATTCACCGTAGCGATTAACTACGCGAACGTTCAAGGATGCAGGATAACACCTAACGTATTTAGCACGACGGAGGAGTTGGATGTGTTTGTTGCGGCGCTGAAAGCGTTGGCGGGTTAGGATAAAACAATCATGTATCTTGTTTCAGTAAATAGTGTAAAATAGTTAAAACGCAATGAGCTCATTGCCTACCTTGTGCACTCAAAAATGTTCCTGCCTATGCGCGTTATAATATGGCTATGTTGTACCTTAGATATTTCATGAAACTTAAACTAAATAAATTCCGCTGGGTATAGCCACAAGCGTTAGTGAGAATTAGTCTCAAATCCAAAACTGAATAGTATGAACAGAATAGTCACATCCATTCTGATGATTTTTACGATAAGCACGGCTTCTGCCCAAAGTAAGAAGGAGAAGGTTGCAAATCTTACGCACAAAGTAGACAGTTTAACGGAGGTAATCGCATACGAGCGTGAAGTTATTGAAAAACGGATTGACGAGATTGCTATTGAAATCAAGGCTTTCCAAAATCAATTGAATGAATTGTATTTAAGTAATGACTCATTGAATACTCAACTTTTTCAAGAAAGAGATAAAACATTACTTTTAGGAAAACAGTACTCTCTTATCAGAGACAGTTTAGAAATACTAAAGCAACAAATTGCCGAATTGATCAGAATTAATTCATTAAACGCTCTTCGTGATTCCAATGAATTTGAGCCCTTTCTAAGTGATTTCCTTTCAACTGTTTACTCTGAAAAAAATATAGATAGCCTGATTTATATGTCTTCGCCATTAATTATGGACTTCGTAAATGAAAAAGTTGGGTTTGGGAGATTTTGGAACATGGGTGTATCGTGTAACTTATACGGTTCTGACTGTTTTGGCTACCATTTTTATGATGACTACTTTGGTGAAACACAACCCAACACATCAAATTTGTCTTTTTTCGAAAATCAAAAACCGGAAGAGGGATTCTGTGATGAAGCCACTTCACCTAATGGGATTTATTACAGACAGGTCACGGATCTTCCAGAAGATTATGACATATACATTGAGGAATATGTTCCTTCACCATTAATGTTAAAACAGCTGAGAAAAATGGTCGTTCAAGTTCAAAGTGATCTTTGGATAGCAAAGACATTATATTTTGTGGAATTAGACAATAAATGGTTTTTACTTTACGTGAACGATTGTGACTGCGGTGCGTAACACACAAGCAAAAAGCTTATAAAACGACAACTGAAGTCGTTATTTAATAAAAAAGCATGATACTTAAATAGGTACTCTTCATATCAATCTGTCAGGTCATTTTATATCTGATTGCAGATAAACTGAAATTGAAATATGCTCGGGTAATTGTATTGTTTGAGATTCTTATTGGTCATTTCTTTATACTCTCCACGTATTTTTACCATGAACCGGATCCCGAAAGAATAGTTTGTGGACTGCCGAATTTAGGAATCACGCTCGCATTTTGGATTTTTGGAGGCGGAGCAACCGTGTTAATACATTTGGTTTACTACTTTGCAAAAAAGAAGACGGGCCATACCCACACCAATTAAACCCATTTTACATGAATCTTGTAAGTCGTTAGAAAAAGCAATGCCCAAAAAGGAAATAGAAACACATTGCCCTAAAAGCCAAGCAGGTTGGAGAAAATGGTTAGAAGAAAATCACGAGACAGAACAGTCTATTTGGCTCGTTTATTATCGGGCATCAACAAAAGTGGCCTCTCTAACTTGGAGTGAAGCGGTTGATGAAGCGTTTTGCTTTGGGTGGATTGATAGCACGAAGAAAAGTATATGCAATACTTCAGCAAGAGAAAACCAAAAAGCAACTGGTCCAAAATAAACAAGGGAAAAGTGGACACACTCATCCAAAGCAATCAAATGACCAAAGCGGGTTTTAACAGCATTGACACGGCCATTAGGAATGGGTCTTGGACTTTGTTGGATGCAGTTGAGGCACTACGCTTACCGGAAGATTTAAAAGAAGCATTGGAGAATCACATAGGCACTATGGATTCTTTGAAAGTCTAAGTAAGTCTGTTAAAAAGATATTGTTGTACTGGGTGTTTTCTGGTAAGAGAACGGAGACCAGACAAAAGAGAATTTTAGAAGTCGTAGAAAACGCAAGTCAAAATTCAATACCAAAACAATTTAGATAGGCATAGGCCCGCATCAAATCTCCATTGACGCGTCTTCTATCAAAAATCAAAAATCTTCAATCAAAAATCTGATTTCAGACTTCTGTTTTGGCGAACTAATGGTCAAGTTGTAACTTAGCTTTTTCATGAAGCTCAAATTAAAAAACGAGCATTGGGAATGGCCGCAACAATTAGCCGATAATTTTGCATATCGGCTTTAAATCGAATACATTCGGTAAATAATAAAATGAAACTTATGACCAAACTTTGCATTACTTGTTGCCTATTAGCAATAGGGTTCGTATGTGGGGCACAAAACTGCCGTTGTACCATTTCAGAAGTCGAAAACAACACAGTGAATCCATGCAACTTGATTATTGGCAGTGTTGATACAGTAACGTCAAAAGCAGAGTTAAGGACGGCCATAATTGAGACGAATAATGTGGGTGGCAATAGGACCATCTTAATTGCCGATGGCACGTATCAAATTGCTTCAACCGCCTGGTTCCCCTTTATCACAGCAAGCAATGTTGTTTTTAGAAGTCTTTCTGGAAACCGAGATGCAGTAATTCTTACAGGAGAAGGTATGAGAGACGTTGCCCCCCTCGTTGAAAGTGGATTTTATATCGTGGGTAATAACATTACAATAGCAGATCTCACCATTAAAGAATTGGGCAATCATGGAATAGCAGGAGACGGGGACAGTCTTTTTGTGCACAATGTCAAAATTCAAAACACATTTGAACAGATGATTAAAGGTGTTAGTGCGAAGGGTGGAGCTGATGACGCAAGAATACAATGTAGTCTGTTCGAATATCCAAGCGGTGTTGGTCCACAGTATTACATTGGTGGTCTAGATATTCATCGAGGCAACAATTGGGTTGTGAATGACAATATCTTTAAAAATATCGCAAGTCCGTCAGGGTCTTTAGCAGAACATGCCATTCATTTTTGGGATTCATCTGCAAACAATACCATCGAAAGAAATATGATCATTAATTGTGATCGAGGAATCGGTTTTGGATTGGGGAACAGTCCAAATGACGGTGGTATCATTCGAAACAACATGATTTACAACGATGGTTCAAGCATGTTTGATGATGTCGGAATAAGTTTAGAAACTTCAACCCACACCAAAGTATACAACAACACAGTTTTTATAGAATATCCAAATGCGATTGAGTATCGTTTTAAGGCGACAGCTGCCGTAGATATCTCAAACAATTTGACCAATAAGCAAATCAAATCCCGCGATGCAGGAAGTGCCATTCTTACCACGAATTACACAAGTGCTCAGAGCGGTTGGTTTGTGAATGCTTCGGACGGGAATCTTCGGCTGAATACAAAACAGACTGAAGTGGTAGATAAAGGCACTCAACTTTCTGACGTTTCGGTAGATATTGACAAAACCGCTCGCCCTCAAGGCAAGTTGTTTGATATTGGCGCCCACGAGTACGAACAGACAAATGGGTTAACGCATGTTGAGCAATCAACTTCACAAATTACCGTGTTCCCCAATCCAGCCAAAACAACCTTTATTATTCAATCTGCAACGGGGTCGATTGGTAACATTACGGTACACAATTTGATGAACCAAACCATTGCTTCTTTTGAAGGTGAATCGTCGTCTTCATCGATTGTTGTGGATGTCCGCACATGGCAACCAGGGGTATATATTTGTCATGTGGCAATGGGAAATCGCAATAAACAAATAATGAAAATAGTGGTCTCAAAATAGTGTTTAACCAAGAGGCTATTGTTCAAATCCCTAACTTAGCGTAAATGAAAAGGCTCAATCCCAGTCAATTAAAATTTGCGACAGCTGCGAGTTTCATGTGCACTGCCATCCCACTTTCAATTTTTCTGTTATGGATTTATGTTTTCGATTTAGCTACAACGCAAGCCGAACGTGTATCCCTGTTTAATACCTACTTCCCGGATTTTCTTAATGACTGATGGGATACAACCATTATGGGTATACTCTGCTGTATTGCCGCAATCGCTTTAGGTACTATTTGCTTGCGATCATCAACAAAATTGCTAAAACTGGTAAATATTTTAATATTTATAGTTAGTGTATTACTACTGCTCTTAAATCTATTTTCAATGATGTAACGTCGATTATAAGCACATTTTGAAAATGAAAAACAATTAGAAAAAGTGAGAAAAGCAACATTGGTTATATTAGCCCTTGCGACATCCTTCGGATTTGGGTTCGCGTTTAAAACAGTTTTGATAAAAGAAACGAGTAGACAAAGTGAAATGAAAAAAGTAACAGGAAGTAGTGGCGTCTTTTTTAAAAGTAAAGATCAAAAAAAAATGACACAGTGGTACCAAAACACCTTGGATTAAATACAAATCCATATGGCGCAACATTTGATTGGTATGAAGGAGCAGATAGTACAAAAAAAGACAAACGCAATGGACACCTTTTGCTGAAAAACCCAAGTATTTCGAACCCTTGGTAAAAGACTTTATGATCAATTACAGGGTTGAAAACTTGGTGGAACTCGTTGCACAACTTAAAAAAGAAGACGTTGTAATTGTAGACACAATTGAAACATTTGATTATGGTAAATTTGTCCATATTCTCGATGCTGAGGGAAATAAAATTCAGCTGTGGGAACCAATTGACTAAATAGCTAAACAACGATTCAAAACTTTTTTAAATGTTCAAATACCTAAAAGAAAAAGCAATAAACAGTTCTAAAATTAAGCGCTATTTTTTATAAGCCATTGGCGAAGTAATTCTAATCAAACATTTACAAGTATATGAGTCATATTGATGGAGTGATAATTCGGGAATTAGCAGCAAACGAATCTGCTGTTCTTGAAGACATGCTGTATGAATCGATTTCTCAACCAGATGAAACAAATCCCATTGGTAGAGAAGTAATCAAACTTCCAGAAGTTAGTGTGTACATTGATAATTTTGGTCAGAAGGAAAACGACCAGTGCTTTGTAGCAGAATTTGACGGAAAAATAATCGGAGCTGTATGGTAAGGATATTGGCTGATGAAATTAAAGGATTCGGAAACGTTGATGAAAAAACACCTGAATTTGCAATATCTCTGTACAAAGAATATCGGCATCGAGGTATAGGAACATTGTTAACGGAAAAAATGATTTCATATCTGCGTGAAGCGGGTTATAGCCAAACTTCGCTAAGTGTTCAAAAGAAAAATTATGCGCTTAACTTGTAACAAAAACTAGGTTTTGAAACCATCAAAGAAAAAAATGAAGACTATTTGATGTTGTTGAAACTTGATAACAGAGCATTAACAATTTAAAAAGGGATAGGTAAGGAGTCTTGACAGCCTTATTTGTTCTTCAAAAATGACTCATCCCTGTCTGAAATAAAATGGATTTGCTGTATCTTGCTTTCAGTATAAACCAAATGAACATACCTTTAAATAAAAGTAAAAGCATGAAAATGAGAGGTATTACAAGCTTATTTTTTTTAATACTGGCTGTTCATATTTCAAACGCGCAATGCACAGCAATTGCTGCAGATTCAGACTTAAAGTGCAAACCCGCTTCTGAAACTATGACGCTTGGCGGAAGTCCATCTGCTTTTGGAGGAGTGCCGCCGTACACCTATCATTGGACACTTATTGATGGATACCCTAGAAGTATTTACACTGTCTTAGACCGGCCAAATAGCGCAAACCCCAATGCCAATTTTGGTACAAATGCAGTTTTACTTTTAACTGTCACTGATAGTAACAAAGCGCAATGCTTCGATACCGTTCAACTTGTAAAAGCTGATGCCGTCAGACACAACATGACGAATCAATGTTGGCTAAGGAGAGGGGATAGCATTAAACTAAGCACTGCAATTGGTATAGAAACAATTAGCGATGCACCATTTCAATACCTATGGTCACCTTCCACAGGTTTGTCAGATTCAACCGATCTCACAACTTGGGCCAAACCATTAGATTCAATTCAATATCATTTGACCATAACAAATAAGAGGGGTTGCACCTTTTATGACCAGTTTACGATCAATGTCGATGAAAATCCGGCTCCAATTAATTCCGAACTACAGAATAACGATTGGACGATAATGTACCTAATGAATACAAAGACAATATCGATTCGGCCACCAAGGGGTTTAAAACATTCTGTAAACGCGTCTATTATCGATATGTGGGGAGTACAACGCATGTATTTTGCACGTCTGAATAGTGATACGGATACAAACGTAACGGATTTGCCAGATGGTATGTATGTGTTATTGATTCAAGGGTTTGATGATGAATTGATTGTGTTTAAAAAAATCATGATCTTAAACTAGATCTGATGTTTGCACAGAGCTCATATTAAACACCAATGTTATCCGGGATGTTCCTTGCACCTGCCTTTTTAGTCGCAATCACGATTTTCTTCTGGTTTCTACGTAAAGCGTTTAGCAAAAAACCGTTTGTGAAATTGATCTTTACAGTTTTATGGATTTGCAGTTTCATAATAACCTTGATGTTGATTTTAGTCATAACGAAGTCGCTGACAGAATTCGATTAAGCCACTTTAGTATTCATCTGAATATCTGGTCACGCTCGCGCTCAATAAAATTGTATCTCATTTTCGATATGTAGTGGGCATGTTGTATTTTAGCTATCCACAAAAGAATGTTTACTTCCTCATTAAAATTAAAGTAAGACAGCATATTCCAGCGTGAAACTCAGAATTGGAGAAATAGAAGATTTAGAAACGCTGAATTCAATAAGTGTTTTATCCAAGTCGTACTGGAACTATCCTAAATCATGGATTGAGCGTTGGATGGATGATCTAACTATTCAAGTTGATGAGTTCGCAAAGCAAAACATACTCGTTGTAGAACATGATGGTGATATAATTGGTTTTTCGTCCGTCGTTGAACGTTTAGAAAATTGCGAGTTACTTCATTTGTGGGTTTTGCCAAACCATATCGGAGAGGGCATAGGCAAATTACTACTGAATAAGACATTAGAGACATGTGGTACGATTGGTAAACCGATTATCGTCGAATCCGATCCCAATGCTGAAGCGTTTTATAAAAGCCAAGGGTTTGTTACTTATGATAAAATTGAAAGCTACCCAAAAGGAAGGTTCTTACCTCTAATGAAAAAAACGAGTGTAAAAAAGGTTTAGTTTTCGTAAAGCTTTTTATCTTGGTACTTCTTAAATAGAACAACGCACCATGAGTTACAAAAATCAAGTAATCTATCTGGAGGATAAGAATAGAAAAGTAATCGGGTTCACCGACAATGAGATTATTATTAGTTCCAAGGCACACAAAACTTTTGATTCTTTACGGGCATCTTCTGAAAAATCAGGCATGTTAGAAACCGTAACCAACATACCCAATGGGTCGCTAAAAGAGATAACCTATAATGAAAAGGCAGACAACTTCTTTTTGAAATACGAAATTGGCGGTAAGGTAAAAAAAGTGTCTATAGCACAATCCGAATCTGAAACGAGAGAAGCAGTCATTGATGAAATTGCTGCACTCCACAAATTAACGAAAAGTGTGCAAGAAGAATCTAAGACCAAACCATTGCTACTGAATTCAATTGGTATTGTGATCGTCCCAATTGCCACATGGATTTTTAGGGGGATGGCATTAGACGCACAAAATGGACAACATTATCAAGCTGAAGGTAGAAGAAGTGGGGTGAAACAACTGATTGGAAATGCAGTAGAAGCACTCGGCCCGACCGGAGTTACGGTGCTTGGCATCGTCGTTTTGGGATACATGGTGTATAGAACCTATAAACGGTTTAGTAATCCAGCGTCGGTAATACAATATACGTAAAGCTGTCGAAGATGCTTCTTTCGTCACATTACGGCGAATACACAACCTAAATGACGTAAAAAATACGGCAAATACATGTCGATTCGGCAAAAGTGCCATATATTCGCAGTACATTATACGTCAAAAAAATATTAAGTGTATTTACATCAAAACAGAAATTGGCCTAATTTCCATTGGGAGGATGACACCATTCTCGCATATGTGAGTAAGGTGCGTGATCTGCTAGGCAGGTTAATTGGGAGGATGGAAAGCATGGGATTTGAATTAAGAGACGAAGCCGTTTTGGATACTTTGACGGGAGATATTGTCAAAACGAGCGAGATTGAAGGCGAAATGTTGAATCCAGAAGAAGTGCGGTCGTCGGTAGCCAGAAGATTAGGAATAGAAACGGTTGGTTTGCCCAGTGCAAGTCAAGACGTTGAAGGTGTTGTCGAAATGATGTTGGATGCAACTCAGAATTATGACCACCCATTGAGCAAAGATGGCTTGTGTGGCTGGCATGCTGCATTATTTCCAACGGGAAGAAGTGGGATGCACAAAATTACGACGGGTGATTGGAGGAAAGACGACAGAGGTCCTATGCAAGTTGTGTCCGGACCTTTGGGAAAAGAAAAAGTTCATTATACGGCGCCAGAATCCCAGAGAATTACAGCGGAAATGAAACACTTTTTAAAGTGGTTTAACTCCGATGATGCTATGGAGCCAGTAATTAAATCCGGTATTGCGCATTTATGGTTCATTAGTATTCATCCGTTTGATGACGGAAACGGTAGAATGGCAAGAGCCATAGCAGATAAACAATTGGCAAGAGCGGATAGAACAAAACAGCGATTCTATAGCATCTCAACTCAAATAATGAAATCTAAAAGCGCGTATTATGCAATATTGGAATCTACTCAAAAGGGTAGCATGGATGTGACCCAATGGTTGGTTTGGTATTTGGATCGATTAACAGAAGCCCTTGCCGTAACCAATCAAACACTTTCGAAAATATTGATGAAAGCTAAATTCTGGGAGTTGCACAAAACCACGCAACTCAATAAGAGGCAAATCGCAATGATCAACAAACTGCATGGCAACTTTATTGGGAAATTGCATTCCTCGAAATGGGCGAAAATGACAAAAGTGCATCGAGATACTGCAAGACGCGATATTCAGGACCTAATCACTAAAGGTGTCCTGCTCGATTCTGGCGAAGGAGGAAGAAGTACAAATTACGTTTTGAACCATGCTCCGCTAAATAGTGAATAGGTTAGATTGAAAAAAGATTTATATGAATGGCGAATATTACAAGACAAAAGAAACTGTAGACGAATACATCAAACTAAGCAAAGGTGTGAATGGGAGTGATCTGATTGAACGACTCAAACAGATAGTAAAACCAAATGCACAAATTCTTGAGCTGGGTTCTGGTCCTGGAGAAGATTGGGAATTGCTCAGCAAAACCTATACTGTGACTGGTTCCGACAATTCACAAGAATTTCTAGACCGTTTGATTTTAAAATATCCAATAGGAGGATTTCAGTTGATTGACGCGGTAACACTGCAAACTGATAAAACGTTTGACGGCATCTACGCAAATAAAGTCATGCACCATTTGAATGATGCAGAATTGTCAGATTCTATAAAGCGACAAATTGAAATCCTAAATCCCAACGGCATTATTTGTCATTCCTTCTGGAAAGGAGAAGGCTCTGAAGTATTTAAAGGCCTATTTGTGAACTACCACGACAAGGCAACTATAGAACTGTTTTATGCACCACATTTTGAGATTCTAACGCTCGAGACATATAAGGAGTTTGATGCGGATGATTCTCTCTTACTCATAGCGAGAAAGAAATAAGCTGCAATACTCGACACAATTCAACAATCGCTTGGCAGAATTAACGGAACGATATAAGAAGCTTTCAACCAATGAATTATTAATGATCATTGAGGAACCAGGCGATTATACAAAGATAGCGGTTGAAACTGCCAATGCAGAAATTGATAGCAGAGGACTTGACGAACATGAATTGGAAGTCGCAAAGTTTATAAACGCAAAGCACCATCAACGTGAAATAAGAGAAGTGGAGAAAAGGAAACAGCGTGTGACACAGATGAAAGAAAGACTGTCCCACCTAATAGAAAACGGTAATCCTTTTCAAAACGGTATTGAAACTCCTGAGAAGATTGTAAGATTAACAACGTGGGTTTTAGGGTTGTATACGATTTGTATTTTCTATCTCAAGTTCGGTTTTATTCGTTTTATGTTCACACATGTTGGAGCAAGATGGGATTTGGATGTAGTCATTCAGC
>JBLING010000016.1:0-19420 GCA_047639155.1 bacterium | reverse complement strand
AGGTCCGGTCTGTTTTGCTCAACGTATAAAGCCAAAGAGTCTTTTCGTTGTTTCGACATTTTCACTAAAGCTGCAACTTCATCAGCTTCCGTTGGCACTCCACCTCCAGAGGTATTCAATATGATTAAAGCGGCTTTTATTGCTCGTAAAGATCTCAGTTTTACTGGATCTTTGGCTTTCATAGCTGCTTTCAATTCTTCGTTAATTTGTTCCGTAAACGTCATGTGTCAAAGATAATAGGATTTAGTATGAAGATATGCGTATTGAGTATAAAGCTGAGTTCTTAAATCTGAAATCATAGATCACACAAACAATCCACACTTTATACCATATCATACAATATTAAAGTACTGCGCTTATCTTCGAATGAACATTTTAATCCACCCACCGCATGCCTGATTTTTGCCATTTACACTGTCATTCTCAATTCTCATTACTTGATGGGGCGGCAAGTATTCCTGGCATGATGGCGAAAGCCAAAGCAGATGGCATGAAGGCTGTAGCACTAACGGATCATGGCAACATGTTTGGCGTCTTCAAATTTGTCGTTGAGGCAGAAAAGCAAGGTATCAAACCAATTGTTGGTTGCGAATTCTACGTGGTTGAAGATCGTTTCCAGCGTTCTTTTACTGGAGGTAAAAAAGACAAGCGGTATCATCAATTGATGCTCGCCAAAAATCAACAAGGCTATAAAAATTTATCAAAACTCTGTTCATTGGGTTTTATCGAAGGCTTGTATGGCAAATATCCAAGGGTCGATAAGGACCTAATCAAAAAGTATAGCGAAGGCATTATCGCAACTACATGTTGTATCGGTGCAGAAGTCCCGCAAGCAATTCTACACAAATCAGAGGAAGAAGCAGAAAAAGTGTTTTTGGAGTGGTTGGATATTTTTGGTGAGGATTATTACATCGAATTACAACGACACGATTTAAAAGACCTCGACAAAACGGGTAAGAGCCAAGAAGATGTCAATCAGGTTTTGTTAAAATGGTCGGAGAAATACAATGTGCCGGCAATCGCTACGAATGATTCCCATTATGTAGAGGAAGAAGATTTCAATGCGCATGACATTTTATTGTGCATTAATACGGGTGATTTGCAAAGCACACCAGTAGGTCAAGGCCGTGATTTTCGTTTCGGATTTCCGAACAGTCAGTTTTATTTCAAAACGCAAGCGGAGATGTTGGAAAAGTTCAAAGACGTTCCACATGCCATTGACAACACAAATTTAATTGTCGACAAAATCACCCCGCCAAAGCTGCAGCAAGACGTACTGCTGCCACATTTTGTGCTACCTCCGGGTTTTAAAGACCAAGATGAATATCTAAGGCATCTCACATATGAAGGTGCGAAGCGACGATACGGGGAGATTACCGAAGTAATTCGAGAACGACTCGACTTTGAGCTTGCGACAATAGCAAATACAGGATATCCAGGTTACTTCTTGATTGTCCAAGATTTCACAACTGTCGCCCGACAACTAGGTGTAGCTGTAGGTCCAGGCCGTGGCTCTGCTGCTGGATCTGCCGTTGCTTATTGCGTTGGTATCACCAACGTTGATCCAATTAAATATGATTTATTATTTGAGCGTTTCTTGAATCCCGAGCGTGTGTCGCTTCCTGATATTGATATTGACTTTGATGATATTGGCCGAAGCAAGGTTATTGACTACGTAATTGATAAATACGGTAAAAACAATGTGGCCCAAATCATTACGTACGGTTCAATGGCTGCAAAATCAAGTATACGAGACGTTGGTCGTGTGTTGGATCTACCACTTCCAGTAGTTGACAAAATCGCCAAAAAGGTTCCAGACATTTCGTTGAATAAACTATTTTTTGAAGACATAAAATCGCTAAAAAAGAAGCTCAACTCTGACCAAATGGTTCAGGTTGAAGAGTTACGCAAAATGCGTGAGGGCAATGATTTAGAGAGTCAAGTATTAAATCAAGCCGTTGCTTTAGAAGGTTCAGTTAGGAATACAGGTATTCATGCCTGTGGTGTAATCATCACACCAGAAGAAATCATGAATCTTATACCTGTTACGACTGCCAAAGATTCTGATTTACTTGTCACACAATTCGACAACAGCGTGGTGGAAGATGCTGGTTTGCTTAAGATGGATTTTTTGGGTTTACGCACGCTGTCTATCATAAAAGATGCCATTGTGCTGATCAAAATGCGCCATGGTGTAGTAATTGATCCGGATGAAATACCACTGGACGACGAGAAGACTTATGAGTTGTTTCAGCGTGGTTCAACTGTTGGTATTTTTCAGTTTGAAAGTGAAGGCATGCAGAAACATCTGCGGTCGTTGAAACCAACCAAATTTGAAGATCTCATCGCTATGAACGCTTTGTACCGTCCTGGTCCGATGGAATACATTCCCAACTTCGTCAATCGAAAACACGGTCGAGAGGATATTGTATACGACGATCCAGATATGAAAGAATATTTGGAAGAAACATACGGCATTACTGTGTATCAGGAGCAAGTGATGTTGCTTTCTCAAAAATTAGCTGGCTTTACAAAAGGGGAAGCCGACAGTTTGCGGAAGGCAATGGGTAAAAAGAAAAAGTCCATCATCGATCAGATGAAACCCAAATTTATTGAGGGCGCAGCCGAACGTGGTCACGAGGCTGAGGTGATGGAAAAAGTTTGGAAAGATTGGGAAGCCTTTGCGGCATATGCATTTAATAAAAGTCATGCGACATGTTATTCGGTTGTTGCATTTCAAACCGCTTATTTAAAAGCCAATTACCCAGCTGAATACATGGCTGCTGTGCTGACGCATAACATGAGCGACATCAAAAAGCTTTCCATGTTTATGGAGGAGTGTCGCAACATGCGTTTGGAGGTTTTAAGCCCGGATATCAATGAAAGTCTTTTGTCTTTCTCTGTAAATAAAGAAGGTAACATTCGTGTTGGGATGGCAGCGATTAAAGGTGTTGGAGAATCTGCTGCCGAAGAGATTGTTGCTGAACGCAATGAGAATGGTCCGTATGATGGATTGTTTGACTTGACCAAACGTGCGAACTTGAGGACTGTCAATAAGAAATCATTGGAAGGACTGGCTTTGGCCGGTGGATTTGATCAATTTGAAGGATATCACAGAGCTTTGTTGGTTGAAAAAGTCAACGATGGACAAAACGGTATTGAACTGGCGTTGCGCTTTGGTAACGAGTTTCAAGCCCAACAAGCTACTGCACAAGCATCCTTGTTTGGAGGAGACTCAGCAGTTTCATTAAGCGAGCCTAAGTTTCCAGAAGTAGAGCGATGGAACAAAATGGAAACATTAAACCGTGAGAAGGAAATTATCGGGATGTATATATCTGGTCATCCGCTAGATAACCACAAAACGGACATTGAGTTTTTCTGTAACACGAAGCTTGAAGATCTGAGTGAGTTGGATAAAATGTCGAACCATGGAGGTTTAAAAATTGCTGGAATTGTAACTGCCCATCAAAGTCGTATGAGCAAAACGGGCAAGGCTTTTGGTATTTTCAATTTAGAAGACTTTACTGGAACGTATGAACTTGCTTTGTTTGGTGACGATTATGCCAAATTCAAGGGCTACCTCGCGCCCAACTCTATGCTTTTTTTAACAGCTAAAATACAAGGTCGTTATTACGATGAAACGATTAAAGAAGTTAAGATAGTCAGCATTGACTTTTTGCACGACATCCGTGAAAAGTATCTAGAAAAACTGACATTGACCATCCCAATCGATCAGTTAGATGAGCATTTGGTGAATCGTTTGCATGAGCTGGCCTCAGGAGAAAAGGGCAATGCGAGTTTGAATCTTGAAATTGCAGATGCCAAGGATAAATATATGGTCGACATGTTTTCTAGGACCTACAAAATAAATGTCAATAACGATTGGATTAAGGCCCTGAATGAATTGGATTTGAAGTATAAGGTTAATTAGGCAATTTTAAATTCTTAATGTTTAATTTTTAATCCAGTACAGCGAACCATTATACTTAAAAGCCCCAACACCTTAACAACCCAGCCTCCTAATTAAAATTCACCCCGAGCGACATTTCTTCGGTATAACTAACCGGCACTTCAAACGCTCTACTCAGAAATTCTACTTTTAGGTGGCCTTTATAGGTAATGTCTACCTTGTCTTTCAGCAGTTTGTTGAGCATGCCTTTTAAGATACTTTTGTTTTCTCCCATTACTTTTTGTATGTCTACATCAAATGTTATCGGTACAACAAAATCTGTTTCAGGTTGAATTACCGCCGACTTCGTTTGTGATAAATGGGTAATCAGGACGTCGTCTACGGATATGTCCATTTCCATTCCCGTTAAAATACCGCCAATACTGTTTGGATTGTGATACACGGCATCAGCCGTAATGGTATACATTTTACCGTCCAATTTGGTTACGCGGGCATTTTTAACAGTTTTAAAATCCGGTGTTTTGGGGGCCGAACATCCAAACAGAACAACAATGAATGAAATTACAAAAAGACTGAGTCGCATACTTATTTATGAAAAAGGAACACCAATTAATTCTTTCGCCTTCTCGTAGGCTTCTTCAAAAGTATTGGTTATCAGTTGCGGAGCAATGGGTCTCATAAAAAAATTCATTCCCTCAAGTAATGACCTCATAGTCAAGCTAGGCACAACCACTACCGACATGGTATACCGGTCTAGGTGTTTTCTTTCCAATTCATGTATGCCTTTTGCAATTTCCAACTTTGAATCGAGGTTCAAATACACAGAGTTTGTGCTGTCTGTAATAATGACAAATGGCCCAGATGTGTGATGAACAACATCATTTAATAAGTGCACGTAAGCGTTTGTTTGATCCAATGTTAAATCCACTGGTTTTAGCCGCTGTATGATTATGGGATATTGTGAGATGTCGATTGTTGCCTTATCGCATTCAAAAATTACTTCTGACGTTCCTTTTCCCCCACCATACTCCACAAAATTTGTTTAATAACAATTAAAAAATCAGGTAAAGTTCGGTTTAGGGTATGCTTCCTACGGGTAGATGGCTAATGCAATTTAATAAAACATATTTAAAATAGCGCAATTGGACAGGTGTTTCTTCATCGAATGAGTCACTGTAATGTTCTACTGTACAGCGAACTACCAAGATAAGTCAAATTTGATGCGACAAAATTGCTACCGCGATCTTGAGAGGTCGAGAAGTGGATCAACGTATCAGTCTGCTGCGCAGCCAAGATTTCAAAAGCAAGCTAAAACTGATGCGCGCATCGTTTTACCTTTCTTATTGAAATCGCGTTGATTCTTCAGACAATGATCCTGATTGATCATCTAGTACCCAGAACAAGATTCGAACTTGCACGACCGTAAGGTCACCACCCCCTCAAGGTGGCGTGTCTACCAATTTCACCACCTGGGTAGGTATTTTTTAGACAATACAAATTTAATTGTTTCAACGTTCTGAATTGACAACTGATACTTGATATTTGATAATTATTAAGACGGACTCCATATGCAATTCAAAACTCTCCTTTGCGCATGTTCATGAATCATGAACGATCTGACAGAAATACTATTCAAATTTTCAATTCTTAGTTTTTAATTTTTAAATGAATATCGCAAATTCATAGGTGTCAAAGCGAAGCGTGGGTGGGCCCCACAGAAATGCGGGCCGGCGGAGGGGTGAATTGAGGAAGCCATAGAAAATCAATAAAAGTGCTTGCATTTCCGACCGTAGGAAGGCCTTTTATTAGCTTTTCTTGGCTTCCGAAAGAGCGCGTTGGAAGCATATTTCTGTGAAGAGTTTTTGCCTACTTTTTGCGCTTAAAAAGTTGGAGCGGGTTAAAGGGCTGCTAAGCCCTTATTGACAATTAGTTAAGACTCACTTCCCTTGAGAAGCAATGCCTTAAAAAACGCATTCAAATCCCCATCCATAACGGCTTGAACATTGCTTGTTTCATGGCTTGTTCGTACATCCTTCACTAGCTTATAGGGCTGCATCACATAGTTTCGAATTTGACTTCCCCACTCTATTTTCATCTTGTCTGATTCAATGTCAGCACGCGCATCATTCTTCTTACTGAGTTCGATTTCATACAACTTAGACTTCAACATCTTCAAAGCCTGTTCTTTATTCTGCAGTTGTGACCGGCCTTGTTGGCATTCAATGGCAAGACCAGACGGTGCATGATGCACGCGAACAGCCGTTTCAACTTTGTTTACATTCTGGCCCCCTTTACCTCCACTTCTAAAAGTGTCCCATTTAATGTCGGCAGGATTAATCTCAATTTCTATCGTATCATCCACCATCGGATATACATAGACCGAAGCAAACGACGTTTGCCGTTTCCCCTGTGCATTGAAGGGCGAAATACGCACCAACCGATGCACACCGTTTTCACCTTTTAAATAACCATATACAAATTCTCCGGTAACTTCTATACTACAGGATTTGATTCCTGCCACGTCTCCGTCTACTTGGTCAAGTAGCTCCGTTTTGTATCCATTTCGCTCCGCCCACATCATATACATCCGCTGAAGCATACTGGCCCAATCGTTACTCTCCGTTCCACCAGCTCCTGCATTTATCTCTATCACTGCGTTGAGTTGGTCTTCCTCATCGCTCATCATGTTTTTAAATTCAAGGTCTTCTAGAGCAGTTAAGGTTTTGTCGTATTGCCCATCGACTTCCCCATCTTCAACTTCGCCTAAGGCCTTAAATTCGTTTAAAACTTCAAGGTCATCAGCAAGATTTTCAATGAAAGCAAAACTGTCGGTCCAGACTTTGATTTTATTTACAGCGCGTAGATGCGCTTCTGCTTTTTTTGGATCATCCCAAAAACTTGGGTCTTGAGATTCGATTTCTTTTTGTGCTATTACAGCGGTTTTCTGGGGTATGTCAAAGATACCTCCCCAAGGCATTGATCCTGCCTTTTAAATCCACTAACTGATCGTTTGTCATTTATTTTTCGTTAAATCGATTGAATGTAAATCCCGCAAAAATCCCAACGGTGTTGTATTCGTAGCGGTAGGAATTAAAAGCACCGTATCCTTCTGTAGTTGAAAACTCCTGAAACAGGTAAGCAGCGCCTAAGCGAAATGCCACTTTTCGAGACAAAGCTACTTTCGCATAAACCTGAGCGTTTAAACATCCTTTGGAATTGCCTAAACTGAATGCATTAGCAGCTGTAGATACTGATTCTACCTCGTCTATTGGGTAATACAGATTATTTTGAGACGTAACCCCTGGTTTATAATCCGCGTCCGTTTTTGATCCGGTAGAAATACCAAGCAAATCCAGATTCAGACCAAAACTGATGTGTTTGGAAAGATGATATTCTCCGTTAAAGTAAAAATTGAAAGCCGCAGATTGAACACGGCCATGAAACAACGTATCACGGTGCTCCTCATTCTTCTTAATTGAAGCGTGTGCGGAAGTAAAGCTAATATTTTGATTGTCCTGAATACCCACTCGAACACCAAGTCCTAAACGCAACTTGTTATCAAGTACATTTATCAAATCTTTATTGAGTCCAATTTCAGCATGCTGAATATCGTCCTCAAGAACGGTGGTATAGCTTAAATTAAAGTGATATTCTGGGATGATCTTAAGGGGAATTTCTGGAGCTTCATTCTGACCATAGCTGAATGAAACACACAATCCTAAAATCAATATTGGGATGAGTTGTTTCAAATACTATCCGTACAATTCAGTGGTTAGCAAATCACGAATTTCTCTGATTTCTTGAAGGTTTACCTCACGTTCAGATTGCAACATCAACTCAAGAAGGTATTCCAAGTCGGACATATCAATGCCTTCCTCTTCGTCCATAAAGTTGATATCGAAGTTCCCATTCGCTTCAATATAAGTGTAACACAACCGGCATATCTTAACGAGAGCAGGATTTTGCTCCATACGGGCAATTTCTCTAACTTCCTTCAAAGCTTCAA
Organism: bacterium; assembly: GCA_047639155.1. Lineage (GTDB taxonomy): Bacteria > Bacteroidota > Bacteroidia > NS11-12g > UBA9320 > UBA987. The sequence continues at coordinate 11,504 of JBLING010000016.1, read as the reverse complement.
TGATTTGTTCTGCATTGAATTCTTTTCGAACCGATGCCAATAATTCTTCCACTTTTTTATTGCCTTGTACGCTTATCATGACTTTTACTTTTCTAAATTTTAAGAAGGGCAAAGGTATTGAAAATTAAGAAACAAATCCATCCCGTTTTCCATTGTTTAAACACCTTGCACAAGTGCGTGAATAAAGTCTTTTTTACTTTTAGTATCTTTGTTTACAACGCGTATCAAAGATGCAAATTAAACTCCTAAAGATGTTTCGTATTCATCGGGGAATTGCGACTGCAATTTTTTCTTTTTGGAGTATACTTACTTTTGGATGTACAGGCATTACAATAAATTTTACCTCCGTCCAAACTGGGTCGTGCATCCCAAAAAAAATCACCATCACCAATACATCAACAGGCGCGCTGTCTAACACCGCGATTTATCAGTTGTATGTAAACGGTTCACTGATTGATACCGCCCACGGCCTTTCCAAGACATTTACATTAAACCTGTACAGAGGCAGTCATTCCATTAAACTCCGATCCTTCGACAACAACAGTTGTATAGATTCTAGTGTTAAAACCGTCAATGTGAGCAAACCTCCATGGGAATTCACCGGAAACCCAGGCAGTTATTCTCAATCACCAGAATGGATAAACTGCATTCAGCAAAGTACCGACCCAGACTCGTTTTTTGTAACTACAAAGAGTAAAGATTCGCTCGCAGCTGTTCGTATAATATGGGGAGACGGAACAGCTACAGCCCTAACAAATCTCAAAAAAGACAGTGTAATACAGCATCTATTTGTACTGACAGGTACTTTCACGACATATATCATAACAAAGGATACTGGCGGATGTATCGACACAACCATAGGAACTGTAATCAATGAGCGTATCCCAACAGCTGGAATCGTTGGGCCAAACTCTGGATTTAACGTTGGCTGTGCTCCCTTTTCCATCAAGTTTGTAAACAACTCCTCCAACATTTCAAGCGGAACGAAATTTACATGGGATTTGGGCGATGGAACGACCGTATTTAAAAACAATTCAACCTTCAATCAAGCCTTTTTTTACACCTATACCAGTACGCTATGTGGTGGAACGATCCGACTGATTGCCAGTAACGCTTGTGGTTTTTCCCAAACTACCTGGAATCCCATTCAAGTATCGAAGCCAGACAAAGCCAGATTTTCATTAAACAGTTCAAATTGTGATAGTAGTGGTTTTCTCGTTTTACGTAATTTAAGTACCGACAGTTTCTGCATATTCCCTGATTCTAAAGAATATCTTTGGGACTTTGGAGATAGTACAAACTCAGGGTGGATATCAAGTAAAGGCACCGTATACCATAACTACAAGGAGGAAGGACCAACAACAGTTTGCTTAATTGCAAAAAACAAATGCGGCCTAGATACTTCTTGTATACCTGCGACAATAATCTATACGCCAATTGTCGGATTTGCGATTGATACTCTGTTTGGTTGCGGTTCTGCAACGGTCCATGTAAGAGATACGAGCAAAGGATATGGACTCACAAGATTGTGGCAATGGGGCGACGGAACGACTTCGTCTGGTGATCTCGACACCCATACCTATGTTGGGCGTGGCAAGTACGACCTCAAGTTTACAGTTGCCAATAGGTGCGGTTCACAATCAGTAACCAAACAGGTAGTTATCAATGACGATCCCACTGCCTCGTTTACCGGTGTCAGCATTGGTTGCGCAACGCATAGTCTAACATTAACCAATACGTCCTATTCAGATTTTGATTCCAACGCCAACTACTTCTGGAATTTCGGCAATGGCGACACATCATGGAATACCAATCCACCCACAGTTTCGTACACCGACAGCGGAACATACAACATCCGTTTAATCGTAAGTGATACCTGTGGTGCTGATACGCAAACACAAGTCGTTCGGGTCGACAAAATACCCACAATAGTGGTTACCGCAGACTCTGCATTGTGTTCTTTGGATACGGTTGAATTCAGTAACAATTCCATCAATTTTGATTTTCTGTTAATCGATTTTGGTGATGGCACTTCCAATGATTCGATTTTTGCCAAAGGCCCGTTTCAACATGTTTACAGCGACAGTGGTACATATCAAGTAATCATTAAAGCGGTTAATAAAGTCATTTGTGAAATGTATGACACGTTATACGTCATCATTAAACCAAATTCACAAGCAATTATTTCCATTTCAGATACGGTGGCCTGCGCCCCTTTTACATTCAAATTTCAGAATCAAAGCCGGTTTGCAAGCAGTTATGCCTGGTATATCAACGACACATTTGTTTCAAATCAAATACAAATTGACAGCATAGTCATTACTCAAGATTCAGTCCTAAAAAACATTAGACTCATCGCAATTGACACCATAGGTTGTCGTACAGATACCACCGAGCGTTTGGTATTTACTGGGAAAAATCCAGTGGCCGCGTTTAATGTTGCCATTGATTCAAGTTGTAGTCCACTGATTGACACCTTCACCAACACCTCAAACTTTGCTGAGTTTTATGCCTGGGATTTTGGCAATGGCAATCAATCTACTTCAACACACACAGACATGTATTTTGTCGCAGCTCCGCAAGGCGACACGACATATAACATCCGTCTAATCTCCACAACATGGTTGGGATGTATTGATACAACTTACGGGAGCAGGAAAGTATTCCCAATACCCATTTCAAGTTTTACAATGGACACGAGCAATGGCTGTTACCCAGTTATTATCAATTTTACAAATACATCCAACCCCAATGGATTGGGCAACATATCAGATATGAAGTTCACCTGGAATTTCGGTAATGGCTTAAGCGACACGGTTATTCATCCCCAAGGCATTTCATTTGTGGATTCGAAGACACGAGACTCTCTTTACATCATTACTTTATCTGCAGAGTCGGCCAATGGTTGTCCTGCGGAATCATTCGACACCGTCACTGTTTTTCCAAAACCTACAATTGATTTCACTTTGTCGCAGGTTAGTGCTTGCGGACCTTTAGACATAAGTATGCAAAACTTTTCTATCCCGAACAATCAGGGTTCAATTAACCTCATGTCGTTTTTGTGGGATTTGGGAAATGGAGCGACTAGCACCATATCAAATCCATCAAGCACAAATCAAGCAAGTTTAGATAGAGATTCATTTTACACCGCCAAAGTTATCGGTACCTCCGAGCATGGATGCACGGATAGTTTGAGTAAATCCATCCAAATCTATCCAAAACCAAAATCCTCATTTTTGATGGATACCAATGCAGGATGTTCTCCATTGAAAGTCCATTTCACCAATCAATCTGTGCCTTATGATACGAGTACGATTGATGACATGTCTTTTTTGTGGGACTTTGGGAACAGTTCAAACTCAACGAATCAGAATGATTCTACAACTTATGTTGAATCCGCCTTCCAAAACAAAAACTATTACATCAGCCTAATCGCAGTTTCGGAGCATAATTGCCGGGATACGACAATGGATTCTGTCACTGTTTACCCAACCCCAAACGCAATATTTACAACTAGTGACACTATAGGTTGCGGACCGCTGAACGTTTCATTTACCAATAATAGTCAGCTGAACGATATAAACTACTGGGATTTGGGAGCAGGTTTTTCCACGTCTCCGATAGACACACAGTTTAGTTTTCCTTTTGTTGATTTAAAAGACACGACTTATGTTGTTAGGCTGTGGACCGAAAGTAACAATGGATGCACTAGCGACACCGCAATTCAAAATATTACCGTTTGGTCGCAGCCTATAGCGCTGTTTGCCATCGACATGGACAGCCAGTGCCACTACGACACTTTCAACTTCTCTAATAACACGTTAGGAGGCAACACGTATCAGTGGTATTACAGCGACGGAGACAGTTCAATTGTTAAAAACCCCGAACATCATTACACCCAAGGCAACAATCCTTTTGTCGGATTAGATTTTACTATAACGCTTGTCGCTGCAACAGCAAACAATTGTCGGGATACAATTAGCCATAACGCACATGTCCATCGGTACACGGTTTCAAAGATTTCCAATACCTTAGACTCGTTTTGTTCACCCAAGAGAATAGATTTTGTGAATGGATCCACAAACTATACGAATGCCGTTTGGGATTTCAATAATGGGAATACATCGAATTTAAATTCACCTTCATTCTTTTATCAAAATATCTCAAATGTCGCTCGAAATTTAATGGTAACGCTCCAAACCGAGAATGCTGAAGGCTGTATTGATAATGATACCATTCGCTTTAAAATATTACCAGAACCAATTGCGGACTTCTCTCCTTTTAGACTGAATGTATGTGACAGTGGTTACCATACCTTAGTCAACCGAAGCATAAACAACCAAACGAATGATTGGGATTTTGGTGATGGTGCAACCTCAATACAGCAGGAACCGTATCACCTATTCGAGCGAAATGACAAAGCAGAAGTACGTTTCAACATCATATTAATCGTAAAAAACTATGCCGGCTGTCCAGACACTGCGACGGAATCAATTTCATTAAACCCCATTCATACAGTCGACTTTGACACCATGTTAATTCGCTCTGTGTGTGTGGGCGATGATATTAATTTCCTAAATCGATCCACGTTTGCGACATATCACAAATGGGTATTTGGGGATGGAGGAGAATCACGAGATTCGCTTCCAACATACTTTTATGGTGATGCAGGACTGTATGACGTGAAGTATATCGGATATGATTTGAATGGTTGTCCGGATTCTATTACAAAAAAAATCATGGTACAGGTGTTTGATAGGCCTACGGCAGATTTTACTTACAACCCAGTGAATCCCAAAATGCCGAATGCACTAGTCAACTTTTTCGACTTGAGCGCTCCCAAGATAGGTTTGACTTATGCCTGGGATTTTGCCGATGCTGGTGCAACCTCATCTATCCAAAATCCAAATCACACTTACTCCGATTCTGGCCAATATGTAATCACATTAATCGTCGACAATGGGTTCTGTGCCGATACATTATCTAAACCAATATATGTTGCGCCGCCATTGCCTATTCCAGTCTTTAGTGCGGATGATACAGCAGGATGTGGCCCTTTTGAAGTTCAATTCACTACTGAAAGTTTGCATGCAAGTCGGTATCGCTGGTTTTTTGATGATGGAACTGAATCGGGTGAAGACAACCCGCTTCACACCTTTGTGTTTGAAGGATATTACGACATTGGATTGGTGGCGTATGGTCCAGGTGGACAAGCCGACACGACGTATGTTAAAATGATTCGTGTTTATCCAAGGCCAACAGCATATTTCAGTGTTTCGAATACCGAACAATATCTACCAAACCCATTGTTCCAACCTACAAACGAAAGTGTGGATGCCAGTACGTATTTGTGGAACATGTTTGACATCAACGATCAGACAGTTGCAAGTTCTGCGGACGAACATCCCAGCTTAACAACGAGTATGGTTGGCAATTTCTCATTGGAGCTTCAGGCCATAAATGCATTTGGATGTAGAGATACTTTTTTACGGCCGTTGTATTTAACCGTTGTCGACAGTGGTTACATTCACATTCCGACAGCCTTCTCCCCTACCAAGTCGCCTGGATTGAACGATGTGTTCAGACCAACTATGGAAGGAGTCGCTCCAGAAGACTACTCCTTTGCCATCTATAGCCGTTGGGGTGAGCAGATCTTCCATTCCACAGATGTAAGTGCGTCATGGGATGGTGTTTACCAAACCGAAATGAGTGAAGTTGAGCAATACATCTTTGTTATTTCCGGTCGCTTTTATAGTGGTCAGGTTTTTGAGGAAAAGGGAACGGTGTTGTTGATGCGGTAATATGGAGCTACGATTTACCTACAACAACAAATTACATAAAGCAATTATTGGCTTCGCCTTTTTTGCAGTTTGCGCATATGTGTTATTCGAAAAGGCAAACTCAAACACCGAACCTGCAAGTTTATATTTCATTCAGTTTAACGCAGCACAAGCCACTGTTCTATTTTACATCATGAGCGCGTTTTGTGTACTGTTTGTGATGATAAGCGCATATCTCATGTACACAATAACTCAGCATCACATTGAACTGATTATTAAAGATAGCCAAATATTCATCCCTAGAATTGGTATGCGAAAAGCCATAGTGATTCCATTTGACCAAATACTGCGTTTGGAAACGATAACGGTCTACAGACAAGTATTTTTAAGCGTTAAGATGGCAAACGGCAAATATGACTTTCTCAAATCACGGTTTGAAACAGATGAAAAGTACGAAGACTTCAAATCGATATTGGAGAGAAGCGTTATCTTCGAGTAAACCATGAAACCCACATCTTACATCACCTTATTTATTCTGTCAGCCGTTTTGGTCTCCAGTTGTCAAAAAGACCCAATCAGTAAGAACGGCATTCAACCAGTCAATAAAACTAGATACTTCAAACGTGAAGTATTACCTGACTCACTTACCAAATTGTATGGTTACTGGAAACTTACCCTTATCGAAGGAGGAATAGGTGGTGGCTGGAGTACACTCGGAAGAGACTTTGATTTTGATGGTATTGAATTTAAACCATATGCCATTTATGGGTTGTACAAAAAGGACGTTTTATTAGAATATGGACAACTAGAGTTAGATATTGAAGAAACGGATCGAGGCTTTCTTACCTATCTAATGAATGATCAAAATTCCAAGGAGATTCTTTATCCTAACAAAAAACTCAGATATCGAATCATTTTAGACAACAATGACTTATTCATTTATCCGAATGATTTGAACGATGCAGTTGGTTATGTGTTTGAACGTGTGAAGAAATAATTATGGGTTATAAAGATTACTATACCACTTTAGAGCAATCCGTTATCTTTGAGTAAACCATGAAAAAACTTTCTTACATAGCCTTTTATATTCTGTCAGCCGTTTTGGTCTTTAGTTGTCAAAAAGATCAAATATATCCCGTTGATATTACACCGACCAACAATTCTACATCTCCATACGACACCACTAAATACAATAGTCATGAGATATTCCCGGATTCGCTTTTAGAACTATACGGTCACTGGCACCTAACCAAAATTACAGGAGGATTAAGTGGAAATGGCTACCCTGTTGATAGCGCCAGTTTTGATGCGCTCGAAATAAAACCGTATGGTATTTATATTTACTTCAAAGATTCTGTTTTAGTGGGACAAGGTAGAATTAAACTAGACTCAAATACCAGTAGATATGGTGTGCTTGCATATTTCATTGGTGACTCTAGTTCAAATCCAAATGGATATTTATACAGAAATCTTGTCTCGTTGAATGATGACGAATTATACATAACATCTTTTGATTTAACCGATGCTTTTGGGTATGAGTTTAAGCGGAAGAAGAATTAATGATGAATTCAGTTACGAAATATCTTTGCGGTCTAACGTGTATTATTTCCTTGTTAATTGGATGTAAAGGCGACAACTGTGACGATGTGTTTTGTTCTCCTTGGTTTTTTGAGCAACCAGACGTTACATTAATTCAGTTTGACACAGCGACAAATGGCTTTAAGAAAACCCAAGTGGATAGCATGTGGTTGGTAACCAAGTACGAAATTTTTTCTACCATTGACTCCTCTATGATGTTTGAAGATAACAATAATGACTTTGGCACTAATGTCTGCTTAAACAAATGGAATGAGTTAAAACTTTGCAAAATAGACCCGTATGGGCCAAACGTACCGGCTGACTCCACATTCGAGGGCTGGGTGATAATAGATTCAACCCGAGGCATATCCATTTCAAATGCAAGGTACTTGGTCACCCCATATAAATTACGCGAAGGTGCCTGTTGTGGCCCACCACCAACTTTTGAATTAACAAGTATTGATATTGACGGAAAGACCTATATGACTAGTGAACTCCCAATATTAATTCATCCTTAAACCGTTTGATCTTTGTCTAAAGCCTTTTTCCTTTTTGTAGCATCATCCGTGATAAGTGTAATTGCAAGCAGTTGCAACTGCGATGGAGTTATGTGTGGATCTTGTCCACCAACCACTCCAACACAAGCACTAATTGTACTGGACACCTCAATATCTGGATTTACTAAATCTGAGATCAAAGAGATACAATTAATAAAGACATATAAATCAGGAGCGTCAGACACTTCATCGATTCAACGGCTTACAGATGACCGGGTCAATGGGTGGGACACTCTCTATTTATTTGATATACTTAGATATTCTCATCTTGATAGTGCCGTAACATCAGAATTCCGTTTTAAAAGCAGACGACGTATTACATTCCAAAAAATTGAATTCACTGATGTAACTCCACCGAAAAATGAGAAAGATTGCTGCGAACCTTGTCCAACTTTTAAATTGAAGCATATTGAAATTGACAGTGTTATACATGATCAAAATGAGCTCCCGATTCTAATATTGAAATAAATTTAACTGCAGTTAGGTAAATAAAAATAACGGAACGGGGATGTTGGTGCAGACGCCCGTTATCAATTATCACGTCTCAATTATCAATTAAAAATTCACCTCTTCTGCGCCCAAACGTATTCGGCAAAACCATACCAATCCCAGAACACGCTTGCCATTATGTAACCATATTTGATTCGGTTGTGAATGAATTTAACCGGCATCATTAAAATATTCCGATAACTGCGACGTAGTCCTCCACTAATCGTTTTGATTCCAACGCCTTCCAACACTTTTGAGACCTCAGGGACCGAATAAACCCGAACATGGGTATCGTCGTCGTAAAAGTTCAACGTGCCTTCCCTTCTTGGCAAGGTGGTACTTTTTTGCCCTGGATATTCAACGTACATAACACCGCCAGACTTGAGCTTTGGCGCCAATTGCTCCAATACTTTATCGCCATTATGCAGATGTTCAATAATGTGTGCCATCAAGATCGCGTCAAAGTGATTATCCGGAATTGCGCTGTAATCTAACTGCGTTAAATCCATCTCGTAAAAGGCTTCCATCTTGCCGAAATCTTCATCGGTATAATTGTAGTCTTTCACCATATCAACGCCGTGATATGTTCCGTTTGGGAAATACGTCTGAAAATCTGTAGCTGATTTATTACCAGATCCGATATCCAACATTGTAAACGCTTTGTTCCCAAAGTGTTTTTTGAGGCGAACAAACTTGGTAGGTATTTTAAGCGCGGTAATCAACGACATGGATTCAAATTAAGGCGCAAAAATAAAGTAAAATCATGGGTCACTCAGATTTTCTAAAAGGTCTGGGAAGTCGACATTTTCGAGTATTGGTGGTTTGTCTCCACCATTGTCTTCAAAACAGCCGCTGGCGGTACATAACAGTGGCATAATGCATGTAAATTCTACGGCGGCAAGCGAATCACCAACCATATAAATTAGACAATCTGTTCCTCCAGATGTTCCAGTAGCAATCGGCAATTGATCAGAATTGTCAACTCGATAATAAAATGTGTCGACGTTATTTGCAAACATAACATGCATAATACCTCTGACAGTTATCGCCAACTGTAACCCTGCATAGTCTGTAAATACGCAATAACGGGTATCATTTGAATCAGACACAACACCCAGATTTCTCAATCTATGATAGCCCACGTTTCGTTGGAAGATGTAATCACGCGCTGTCCTGATTGGGAGAACTTGATCTAGGATTTGTTTTTCTACTACTGTATCCTCTTTGGGTTCGGTGTTTATAGGTTGAACCTTTTTCTCTTCAGTCCGCTGATGGGTTTTTGTTGAACAACTAAATAGGCTCACAAAACACGCACTTAAAACGAGGAACGATATACGGTTTCGTACACTCACCACCCCTTATTGCTCGTTATCGTAGTATAATTTATAGAATTTGCGTCCATCAGGATCAACACCACGCTCAATTTTATCTCGATTACCATGAACATATACATGGAAATTCTTATCCAACTTTAACACACTCTTAAACACCCGTGATTTCTTCTTTACGGCGTCTTTGGATATTTCGAACGACTGCGGCATGTCCATGTCATTCTCGTCGGCAAATTGCGTGTTAAACGCTTTGAACGATTGTATCACATCAGGATCTTTAAACACGGCTCCTTCGAATTCTTCTTGTACAAATCGGTCGTTTTCTTTAAAGTAGCTAATCGACTTATTGAGCAAATCCATTTGATCTGCTTTTTCCATGGTATACTCTACGGGCAAAGCTTCTGACACAAATGTTTTACAGGCTTCCATGACATTTTGGGTGTTAAAGTAAATATCACGACGATGTTTCAGATGCAAGAACTCATCTGACCAAAAACGTGCCTCTACTCCTTTGTTGGTTTGATCTACTACTGTTACCAAATATCCTTCTTCCTCATCCGTGTTAAAGATTAAACAGCCTTTGTCAAGTTTACCTACTGCGATTCCCTCATCACTTTCGAGAGAGAACTGATTGCCCTGCGGAATGACCTTTAAGAATGTCTCTTTGTTCTCTGCTTTGAAAATTCCAACAGCGTCCAGCACCTGACCTTCTATTTGGCAGTCTCTTAGCAATGCAATACACAAGTCGCCTGGCTTAATATTTGGGTGATCACTGCAGCGGTAAAGATGACGTGCAATGTTTGAAGCTTGTTCTTTTAGTGTGCTTTCACCATTGAATATCTTGCTAACATAGCTGTACACTTCGTTAAGCTTGATGTCAACATCATGATCAAGATGGTATAGCTCCTTATCCTCAAATGAATCAAAGAAATATTGTTTTAAAGCGCTTTCTATTTTGGGGCTCAACTGCAGCGGTTCCTCCGAAAAGGTGCAGCCTTCCTCCAAACTTTTATTTCCAATTTGGTGTAAAAAAACGGATTCTATTTCAACTTCCTCTGCGTAAATCATGGGGCATATCTTGTGTCTAACAAATGTATGTTTATTGGGTTAAACGTAATTGACATTTGATAATTGAAAATTAAAAATGTTGCATCGTTCAAGATTTGATGGCAATGCGAAGCGAGCGATGGCCCCACAGAAATGCGCCGCGTCCGACTACTGGCGGAGGCCGGTGGAGGGGTGAATTGAGGAAGCCATAGAAAATCAAGAAAAGTGCTTGCATTTCCGACCGTAGGAAGGCCTTTTATTAGCTTTTCTTGGCTTCCGAAAGAGAGCGCCGGAAGCATATTTCTGTGAAGCGTTTTTGCCTACTTTTTGCGCTGAAAAAGTAGGAGCGGGTTAAAGGGGTGGTAACCCCTTGGCAAAGGATAAGTAGACGGCCCTAAAAAACAAAAAGTAAATTGGGTTAAAGTCCGTTACCAGACGGATAAATCAAAATTAATTCTAATCCTATCGGATAATTCATGCCATAAAGCCGTTAGAGATTACATTTGCTAAAATAAAAACCTAAACCCCGCGTATACTTCATATGAGTTTTGTACATCCTGTTTTTCTTTGGGCACTTAGTTTACTTGCAATCCCAATAATCATTCATCTTTTTCACTTTCGGAGGTACAAGAAAATTCTGTTTCCAAATGTGCGTTTTTTACAAAACGTTCAAAAACAAACACAGTCGGTAAAGAAAGTCCGTAACCTTTTAGTCCTTTTGG
>JBLING010000015.1:0-19731 GCA_047639155.1 bacterium | reverse complement strand
GAGACACAAGCCGTCATGCGCTTGGCGGTTGGAATTAGAACACCTTCAACTAAGTTTCCGTCATGCAGCCGAAAACCAATTTTAATAGTTCCATCACTGCTTTTTTGAACTAAATCAGCTTTGATGGTGTTGAACGTAAATGTATCGCTAAGCTTTTGTCTGAGCTCATTCGATATATTGGTCATTTCTTCAAATGACCGCGCGCGTTTTTTCCAAAGCCATTCAAAAACTTGTTTGGCTCTAAACGCTTTTTCACCCCAAGACACCAACGTTTCGGTCAGAACTTCTTGAGATATATCGCGTATATCACTCTTTTTTATGATTTTTTGATCGATCACGTTATTCAAAGAAGTCCCAATTTACGGTTTCTCCTTTGTGTGTAATTTCAAGCTGTTGGCCTTCACAAGGTTCGCATCGACCAACGGTATCAGCATCAATACCAAAACTCTTTGCAATAGATATTACCTGTGCCGCGTTGCTTTCTGCTGTATAAATCTCCATACGATGACCCATGTTGAACACTTCCATCATTTCACGCATATCGCTTCCAGATTCCTGTTGGATATATTTAAAAAGTGGTGGAATATCCATTAGGGTATCTTTAATCACTTTTGTATTCTTAATAAACCGTAACACCTTGGTTTGGGCTCCACCAGAACAATGTATGATACCACTAATCTCAGGTCTAAGCTCTTTTAATACCTTATGAATAACTGGGGCGTATGTCCGCGTTGGCGACAAAACAGCCTTACCCATGTCTACGGGCATATCAGATACGGTGTCTGTTAATCCGAAACTACCGGAGTAAACAAGATCAAGATCGATTTCTGGATCAAAGCTTTCTGGGTATTTTGTAATGTATTCTTTTTTAAAGATGTCGTGTCTAGCAGAGGTTAAACCATTGCTCCCCATTCCACCGTTGTAATAGTTTTCATAGGTTGCTTGACCGTGAGAGGAAAGTCCGATGACTACGTCTGTTGGTTTTATATGATTAGGTATAATAGCGCTTCGTTTGGTGCGTGCTGTCACAGTGCTATCTACAATAATTGTCCGCACCAAATCTCCCACATCAGCAGTCTCGCCTCCAGTTTGAACGATGTCTACTCCATGCACCTGCATCTCTTCGATAAATTCATTAGTACCGTTGATAATTGCAGAGATCACTTCACCAGGCACTTTGTTTTTGTTTCGACCAATGGTTGAACTCAATAAAAAATTGTTTGTTACACCTACACACAACAAGTCGTCTAAATTCATGACGATAGCATCTTGTGCAATGCCCTTCCAAACGCTCAAATCACCTGTCTCTTTCCAGTATAAATAAGCGAGTGAAGATTTTGTCCCAGCACCATCCGCATGCATGATGTTGCAATATTGGTCATCACCACCCATAAAATCGGGGATGATTTTGCAAAATGCGTTGGGATATAATCCTTTATCAAGGTTGGCTATTGCGTTGTGTACGTCTTCTTTCTTGGAGCTAACACCACGTTTAGAATATCGACTCATAGGGAATAATGAAGCGCAAAGATAGTTCGGTTTTGGAGACATAAAAAAAGCCTATTCAACAGATGTGGAATAGGCTTTTCAATATTCTTGTTACAACTAGTTGTCAGCCGCTTCTTTAGTCAGATATAACTTGTCGCCTTTAATTTCAACATTGATATAATCTTTCATAAACACACCGGAACCAAGTTTAGGTTTCTTCGTATCGTCTACCATTTTACAACGCACCCTTGTTAAAGTTACACCGTCAAGATCAAGTTCTTTCACTTTGAAAGAGGTACTTGTCAATTTAGTACCGTCGGTCAGTTTTAGTTTCTTATTTCCATCAGAAAAATCCGAAGGAGACAACTTGCCTGCTTTAATTAATGCTTCAACTGTACGTTGAGGAATCTCAACTCTTGAGCCATCTGGGTCATATTCAAACTTAATACGTTTTCTGCCTATAGTACCTGTAATGAAGTAATTGTCACGGACCTTAACAATCGGAATTACATCAAACTTATCAGCCAAACGTTTGGCTTCTGCTTCGTCCTCTTGACGCTTTTTCTCCTCCTGAATTTTTTTAACTTCTTTTTCGTACTCACTTCCGTGGTTTTTAATAAAGTCTTTACGGGCTTGAATGATGACTAAACTGTATATAGTTTCACCGTCCATTGCAACCTGGTTGGTATCTTGTACTTCAGGGTTACTCCATTTGAACTCATATTTACAGTTCACAACTTTTACCGTTGTACGTCTATTCTCTTGATGTTTTTCCTCAGTACATGGAACAACTTCTGCGCCTTCACAAGCACATTCATTTGTAAGTTGTGATTCCCCATAACCACGAGCCTCTAATCGGAACGGGTTTATTCCACTTTTTAAGATGTATTTCACCGCTGAATCAGCACGACGTTGAGATAATTCGCGGTTGTACTCGTAAGACGCCCTACAATCTGTATGTGACCCAAGCTCAACACTCATTTTTGGGTATTTCTTCAATGTGGCGATCAAACCATCTAATACCTGTTTGGATTCATTTCTTAAGAATGCGCTATCAAGACCATAGTAAATTGGCAAAACAAAAACGTCATTACACTGGTTTTTAAGACAGAAGTCTTTGATAAATTCAGCACTCTGTTCCAAGCCAACTGTGGTTACGAACTTTGTTTCTGCATCATAAAAGTAATCTTCTCTTTTCGATGTTTTGATTTCATATTTAACGCCAAGTTTCAAAGCAGTTTCGTAGTATCCTCGTTCATCCGTCATCAACCGAATTTTTGAAGAATCTTGATCATTGCTAATTTCTACAAGCGCATTTTGAAGCGGAAGCGTATTGTCACAATCTGTAACTGTACCTTTCAAAATCAAAATGATTGGCGTCATACTAAATTCGTAGATGTCGTCATCTCCTCTAGACCTGTCGGATGTAAAGAAACCATGTTCCTTATCTGTATCCAACATAATACCGAAGTCATCTCCATTTGAATTTACTGGGCAACCCATGTTAATTGGGTCAGTCCAGTCGGTCGGGCTTTCGCTTAACTGATTGGTGTGTAAGATATCAAGTCCACCTAGGCTAACGTGCCCATCTGAAGAGAAGTACAATGTGCCATCTTCATGGACAAAAGGAAATTTTTCGTCGCCTGTTGTATTCACTACCGGACCCAAGTTGATTGGTTCACTCCATGTTTTTCCTCTTCTAACGTAGTTTACAACGTAAATGTCTTTGGTTCTTTCTCTCGGCTCTTTGCCGTCATCTTGCATACTGCCTTCCATGTCGCTAACGAAGTAAAGTTTCGTGCCGTCAGGTGACAAAGCAGGGTGACCGCAATCGTAAACATCACTACAAAACGGTAAAGGCTCAGGATTCATTTCCCATGCTGATCCACGCTTTTTAGCTTCGTATATCTTACAAGTTGTATCTTTTCCATCAATGCCATTACACTGTGTGAAATACATCGTAGAGTAACGTGCATCGAATGTTGCGACCCCGTCAAAGTATTCAGTAAAACCGTCAACTAATACTGGAGTTTGCCATTTTATCTTGCCTCTTCGTCCTTTTTGCTCAACCAACCAGAAGTCTCCGTAATTCCTTCCAGTCCATTTCAATTGCTTGTTGCTTATTCCATCTTCTCTATCTGAAGTAAACATGATTGAATTGTGTTTACGGTCGGCGTAACGCGGAACCATGTCATCTACCTTGCTTCTGTTTGCTGGCTTGAATGACTCGATTATGTATCTTGTTTTCTTATCGGCACACTGAAGGGCTAATTCACAACCTGCGATTCTTTTGTCAATTTCAGGATCAGCTGGGTTTGCTTTTTTGTATGTTTTAAGTTTTGTTAATGCTTCCGTGTAATAACCTTGTTCCATGTACATTTCTGCTTCACGGATGGTTGCAATTGCATCTTTACGACCATATTTAATGGCTTTCGAGTACATCTTAAGGGCACGTTTACTGTTGTGGTTATGTCGATAAGCTTCACCGGCTTTAAAAGCGATTTCTTGCTTTTGTTCTTTGGTTAGATCGTCATTTTGACTCAGTACCTGTTCGTACATGTCTGCAGACACGGCATATTGATGTAAGTCGTAATTCTTGTTAGCCTCAGTTAAGCTTGCTTTACAACCAGTCAATAATGCAATGATTATGAGGGTTGACAAGGCTAAATATTTATTCCTACGATTCATTCTGAGAAGGTATTTATCGGATTGTTCAATTGCCAAAAATCAACATTATTCGACCCATTTCCAAATAAAATTTGTCGAAAGCAAAGTCTGATTTTGGCTTTAACTAACTTTTTATCAATTGCTTGACGTGCCTAATGTGCAAAGGGTTGGGTAGAACAATAAAAAACCCCATCGAATTCGATGGGGTTTATCATACTTTATTCCTATTTAATATGGAGTAATTCTCGGTATTTAGGTATTGACCACAAAGAGTCGTCTACAAGTCGTTCTAACTTGTCTGCGTGATATCGAATGTCGTCAAACTCACTGTTTACTTTTGCACTATACGCTTTGGCTTGTTTCTCGACAGTATCGAGTTTGTTTGCCTTTTTGCGCTCCTCAACCATTCTGTCAACTTTGGTTTTAAGCGCATTTATATGCTCGCTTACTTCTTCAAGAACACTCATTGAAGCGTCTATTTGTTTTTTGCCAATTCCCGTTGCTTTTAGTGCAACGACATTATCAGCAACCATTTTTTGATATTGTAAAGCGGCTGGAAGAATATGGGTATAGGTCATTTCATCAATGATGCGACCTTCAATCTGAACCTTCTTCATGTAGTCTTCCAACTCAATGTGGTGACGCGCTTTTAATTCTTGAGGTCTGAAAATATCTAGCTCACCCATCATGTTGATGGTTTTTTCACTGATATAAGCATCTAATGCAGCTGGCGTATCTCTTAAATTCGATAGACCACGTTTTTCTGCTTCTTTTACCCAAGCATCTCCATAGCCGTTACCTTCAAATAATACGCGTTTTGAGTCTTTTAGGTAATTCCGTAAAACAGATAGGATGGCCTCGTTCTTTTTCTCCTTTTCGTCTTTAATTCGAGCATCAACATCTTTTTTGAACTGGATGAGTTGATGTGACATTGCCGCATTCAGAACCATCATTGGTGAAGCACAACTCTTTGAAGAACCTACTGCCCGTAATTCAAACTTATTCCCCGTGAAAGCAAATGGGGATGTTCGGTTTCTATCGGTATTGTCCAACAGTATTTCGGGTATCTGAGCAATTGAAATCTTTTTATCAGCCTCACCACCCTTTGAAGCTTTAACGTTATTCTGAAGGTCCTCTAACATTTTCGTCAGGGTAGAACC
Organism: bacterium; assembly: GCA_047639155.1. Taxonomy (GTDB): domain Bacteria; phylum Bacteroidota; class Bacteroidia; order NS11-12g; family UBA9320; genus UBA987. The sequence goes on along the minus strand of JBLING010000015.1, from coordinate 14,416 downwards.
AATGAATATAGACATTATAGCAGGAGGCGCTTCGTTGGCTCCCAATCGATGATCGTTTGAAGCTGAAGCAATACTTGCTCTCAAAAGGTCCGCGTGGTCGTGAAACGCTTTAATCGTATTGACAAAAAACGTCATAAAACTAAGGTTAGCCAATGGATTGTTACCAGGACTCAATAAATTAATGCCTGTGTCTGTTAATAGCGACCAGTTATTGTGTTTACCACTTCCATTGATTCCCGCAAACGGCTTTTCGTGAAACAAAACCTTAAATCCATGCTTGTTTGCCACCTCTTCCATTAAATCCATAAGCAGCTGATTGTGGTCAACGGCTAAGTTAATTTCTTCGAACTGGGGAGCACATTCGTACTGTCCTGGGGCAACTTCGTTGTGTCTCGTTCGCACAGGAATTCCTAATTTCAACGCTACATTTTCAAAATCAACCATGTAGTTGAACACACGATCAGGAATAGAACCGAAGTAATGGTCATCCATCTGTTGATTCTTAGCTGCAGCGTATCCAAACAAGGTTCGGCCACACATTACCAAATCCGGTCGTTGGTTGTATAGGGCTTTATCAATCAGAAAGTATTCTTGTTCCACTCCAAGGGAAGCTCCAACACTTTTAACGTCAGAATAAAAGTATTTACATACGGCAGTCGCGGATTTATCCAACAACGCAATTGACTTTAATAATGGCGCTTTATAATCTAACGCTTCGCCTGTATAAGAAACGAAAACCGTTGGGATACACAACGTTTTTCCACTTGTGTTTTCATAAATAAACGCCGGAGACGAAGGGTCCCATGCTGTATATCCACGTGCTTCAAATGTGTTTCTTAGTCCACCACTTGGCAAACTAGATGCATCAGGTTCTTGCTGAACGAGGGCGTCGCCACTAAATTTATTAACGGCTCTTCCGTCTTGAGGTTCGAAAAAAGAATCGTGCTTTTCAGCGGTGGTACCGGTTAATGGTTGAAACCAGTGTGTGTAATGGGTAACACCTTTTTCCATTGCCCAAGATTTCATACCACTGGCGATTTGTGTGGCTGTAGTCCTGTTAATTTTGGTGCCTTCTCTCATAGATTTTTTCAAAGACTTATGTGTGTCTTTATCTAAGTAAGATTGCATCGCATCATCGTTGAACACATTGCAGGCATACATTTCCTGAATGGAGTCAAATTCTCTGTGAGCTTGAATTGGTTGCCGGGATAGGGCGATTTCGAGGGCTTTAAATCTCATGTTATTTAACAATTTGAAAGAGTGTACATGCGAATAGGATGAACAAATATAATTGGTTGTTCAAGGGCGATAACGGTTGGGGTTTTATTACTACAAACAAATTATGAACAGACTCTCAATCTAATCCCCCGGCTTTAAGTTTCTCGGTGTTTTCTGCAATCTTAAGTTGGTCGATAATTTCCATTATTTGACCTCCTAAAATTTCAGAAAGATTATATAGTGTAAGCCCGATTCTATGGTCTGTTACCCTGCTTTGCGGGAAGTTGTATGTTCTAATTTTTGCTGATCGATCACCAGTAGAAACCAATGATTTTCGCTCTGCAGCAATCTTAGAATTATGTTCCGCTAATTCACGTTCGTAGAGACGTGTTCGTAAAACGGTTAGCGCTTTAGCATAGTTTTGGTGTTGAGATCGACCATCCTGACATTCAACAACAATCCCAGAGGGTATGTGTGTTAATCGAATCGCAGATTCCGTTTTGTTTACGTGCTGTCCACCTGCTCCAGATGCTCTAAATGTATCGCGTCTTACATCTCCCATGTTTAAGTCGACATCCACTTCTTCAGCTTCTGGTAAAACAGCAACAGTCGCAGCACTTGTGTGTACGCGGCCTTGTGATTCGGTATTTGGTACCCGCTGTACGCGATGCACACCACTTTCGAATTTCAAGGTTCCATAAACGTGAGATCCTGTCACTTCAAAAACAACTTTATTGAAACCTCCAACGGATCCTTCCATTAGTTCAATAACCTCTGTCTTCCATTTTTGGTTTTGGCAGAATCGCTCGTACATGCGGTATAAATCGCCAGCAAATAAACTCGCTTCATCACCTCCAGTACCTGAGCGTATTTCAACAATTGCGTTTTTATTGTCGTCAGGATCTTTTGGAATCAACAGGAATTTTATTTTTTCCTCTAATGGTTCTTGCTGATGAGCAAGTTCATCGATTTCCATTTTAGCCATTTCCTTCAATTCCGCATCCGACTCATTTTTCAGAATATCGCGTGCTTCTTGGAGATTGATGACCAATTTTTTATAAACGTGGTAGACTTCTACTAACTCTTTTAAATCACCATACTCACGGTTTAAGGTGTTGAATCGCTTAACATCGGAAAAAATGTCCGGGTCACTCAGTTGCGTCTGCACCTGTAAAAAGCGTTGATATATTGATTCTAATTTCTCGAGCATTTCAGGCGGCAAAGTTAGCCAATTGACTTAATTCTACTCCCGAATAAGTAAATGGTTATTTAGAATTAGATAACCACAAATCTGCAATCGTTTTTCCAATTGCCAAACTCGATGTTGCTGCAGGACTAGGCGCATTAACCACATGTATGGCACCTGGTTTTTCAATGATTTTGAAGTCATCTAACAAACCACCAGCCCGGTCGCAAGCTTGAGCTCTAACGCCTGCTTCAGCTGGAACCAGGTCATCCTTTGTAATGCTTGGAATGAGTTTTTGCAATGCTTTTGTAAATGCTCGTTTTGAGAAAGACCTATACATTTCTCCGATGCCGGTTTTCCAATATTTTCTGGCGACTTTTTGAAATCCAGGCCACAATAAACTCTCTAACAATTCCCCAAGGTGGAAGTCTTTTTTTGTATATCCCTCTCTCCGGAATGCCAATACTGCATTGGGGCCGGCTTCAATGTGTCCATTCATCATACGCGTAAAGTGCACGCCCAGAAATGGAAAGTTTGGGTCTGGAACAGGGTAAATCAGGTTATTAACTAAATGGTGGGCTGATTCTTTCAACATATAGTACTCTCCACGAAATGGGATTATTTTGGTGTCTAGTTTTTCAGTTAAACCAGCAACCTTGTCGGAATACAGACCAGCACAGTTGATTATAGTTTTGCTCTCAAGCATGCGGTGGTCACTTCGTACAAGCCAGTTTCCGTTGCTTTTTGCAAATCCGTTTACTTTGAAATTGTACCGTATATCACCCCCAAGTTTTTCAATTGAAGCTAAATATTTTTGAGAAACGAGTTTGTAGTCAATTATTCCTGTTTGCGGAACGAGGATTGCCTTTATTCCTGCAACATGGGGTTCATATGTTCTGAGTTCATCGGCATCAATCATCTTTAAACCCGCCAGTCCGTTTTCAATGCCTCGGTTGTATAATTTTTCAAGCTCTGGTAATTCTTCTTCACTAGTTGCAACCACAACCTTTCCGCATAAGTCGTACGGGATATCATTTTCGTCTGCAAACTCGAGTAACATACGGTAACCTGTAATACAGTTTTTTGCCTTTAAAGATCCAGGTTTGTAATATAATCCCGAGTGTATTACGCCACTATTGTGACCGGTTTGGTGGGCCGCTACCTCCGCCTCTTTTTCGACAATTAACAAACTGGTGTTGGGCTTTTCTAGTAAAATTTGATAGGCAGTTGCTAATCCAACTATACCACCTCCAACTATCATTACGTCGTATGTCATAAGGAATTATTAGTGCGAAATTCGGTATAGATATGCGAATAAGAAAATTTTATAATGCGGAGTTTAATTGCCAACGTGAACTACTAAAAATTTCATAATAATCCATTTATCATACGCTTTATTCCATACTTAAGTAGTGTGACATTAAAGTTGATTAGCAAACCTAATTTGTAATCTCCCAATTTCATATACGTTAATAATTGAGCCATGTGGATGTTGTGGATGGCATCAACACTTTTTAATTCTACAACAACATGATCATTTACCAGTAGATCCAAGCGGTAACCGATATTTAACTGAACATCTTCATACATTAGTGGCATCGGTTTTTCCTTCAAAACGCGTATTCCCATAAGACATAACTCGTAGTATAGGCACTCCTTATATGCACTTTCCAAAAGCCCGGGTCCTAAGGCTGTATGGACCTTTATTGCCGCTTCGATTATCTTGGAGGAGGTTTGGTTGTGGGTCATGATTCTTTTGTAAATCAAAGCTACACAACTACGTATTATTAAGAAAAAATTAGGGAGGATTGCTGCACTGGGTAGGAGATTTATGTGAGCAAAGCTCTGTGATATCTCTGCGACCTTATTGATCTCTTTGGGGAATAATGGAACAATCTTGTTGATGTCAAAAAGGGAACCACAAAGGACACAAAGAAGGCACAGGGAATAATGCCATTAAAGCTCAGTGATATCTCTGCGACCTTATTGATCTCTTTGGGGAATAATGGAACAATCTTGTTGATGTCAAAAAGGGAACCACAAAGGACACAAAGAAGGCACAGGGAATAATGCTATTAAGGCTCTGTGATATCTCTGCGACCTCAGTGACCTCTTTGGGGAATAATAGAACAATCTTGTTGATGTCAGAAAGGGAACCACAAAGGACACAAAGAAGGCACAGGGAATAATGCTATTAAGGCTCTGTGATATCTCTGCGACCTCAGTGGCCTCTTTGGTATAAAGAACGTCAATTGCTTTAATTATTGATAGAAAGGGAACCACAAAGGACACAAAGAAGGCACAGGGAATAATGCTATTAAAGCTCTGTGATATCTCTGCGACCTTAGTGGTAAAAAGAAAGTCCGGTACTTTACTTATTGTTAAAGGGAACCACAAAGTAGACAGGGAAACACCAAGTCTATTTAACTTAGAAATTCGACGTTAAAGTAAACCGAATACCGCTAAACGCTGGTTCGATACGACAAATACCACCGGTACAATTAACACCCGCAACCTGACGCACATAGGCCAATGTGAACGATGTAGTATGAATATTATACTTCCCAAAAACAGACCAGTAATGCACAACTCTATCACTAATTTTTGTATCACCATGCCGAACAGGAGAAACATTTACCATATCAGAAACTGCAAATGAATAATGTGGTGACATGTTTAATTCTAATATTGTATTCACGAAGCTTCCTAAATCTTGATCGGTCATAAGGTATTGCGTCTCCATACGCAGCGAATTGCGTCGGCTTAATTTGTACGTGACTTCTATAAAAGGAGTAATCGTTTCAACATTGTGGTATGTCGTATCTTTACTTTCATAAATCTGTTGATTATAAAATATGGATTGAAGCCCAAATTTTGCCTTAAACACTTTGCTGAATTTATGGTCATACAGCATAAAATACTCACGGAATAATTGCTCTCCATCAAGCTTTTTTACATTGGAATAGTTCAAGTACAATGTCTTCCCTTTTTGAATTGTCCAGACAAAATGTGCTTGATATCCTTCTTCACCATAATCTTGAGCTGGTGCATTGTAACGCGCTAATAAACGATAAGACGCCTGACGTGTCAGAGAAGGCTGGTAAGTCAAAAGTCCATCCAACAACAAATCGTTCGGACTTGTACGCAATTGGTAGTTCTCAATTCGACGGTATTGTGCATTGAAACCAAAACCACTTTTTTTCTTCTTACCGAGCTTCTTTTTTGAGTAGCTTAATGTTGCATAATTTATGGTACCAGGGAGTAATTTTAGTTGGCCTTCTTGTGTTCTCACTGCCTCTTTTGCTTTCCGATTATGCTCGAAAGTTAAAATTAAGTTCTTCTGATTAATACTGGCATATCCATTATAAGAGTATGCGTTATATCGAGGTTCAAATCGATCTCCAAGGTCATAACCATTTATTTCAGTGACCAACTCATTCATCGTGTTTTGCGTGAGTGTTCTGTTAAACGCACTTGCGCCAATCATAACCAAGCCCTTGTTGTCTTTTAGTTTAAATACTTTTTCGGAGTTTATACCTTTAACAATCTCACCTGTTGTTCCAAATCGATTTCCTTGGGCACCTGAACCCTTCTGATTTCCAGTAAAAGCTTTAACAAAAAAGTCGTCTGAGAATTCGTATTTAGCGTGAACACCCTCTACAGCATAATCAATACCGATAAGGCGATTTTCATATGCTCGAAAAACCAAACCCGACCCAAATTGATCATAAAATGAACCTGCTGTTAATGTTAATTTATCAATTGATTTTTTAATTTGCCAAAACCCCAATCCATGCCCTGAGAACGTTCCCGTTGGATTAAGCAAGTTGCTATTATTGAATAAGTCAAATCGAGCGGATACATTAAAACCTTTTAGCTGATAGTTGGTAAACAACCACGCTTCAGTGCTACTTATTTGACTTGTATATTGAGGGCTCTCGTATGCTCCAATTGAGCTGTCAAGCACAAAGACAGAAAAGTTGGTTTGAAAATTCCCTGAAAACACGCCCTTGTCTTGTCCGTAAGACTGGAAACCAATGACTAAAAAACATAGAATTGTGAGCGCCTTTCTCATATTAAAAGTAAAATTGTCCTGCAAATTAAACGCAAAAACATCGCCGAATGCAAAATAGACCACGGCGATTTTCGTTTTCATGTCATGAGACATATCACCACTATTTTAGTCGTTGTAACTATTATCGGTTTGTTAGCGTGTACACAACAATCACATGCCGACGGAAATGACCTTAAACATTCTTTATCCGAAGGTCAGGATTCGTTGCTGACCCAATCAAAATTTGACAAATTACCTAAGCACTTTTCAAGAGACACTATTGAGCAGTTATTAGAAGATAAAAAAGAAAGTGGAGCTCTACGGATTATACATGTCCTCGTACCGTTGTGTGACAATGACAATCAAGGAATTGTTCCTGTAAATGCGCAATTGGGGAACGGTTTAAACCTAAGAACCAACCTATACTGGGGAGCTGGTTATGGGATAAAGAAGCACTTTACACGCAGCTCAAAATGGAAAACAGTGAGCACAACCTTAAACCATACAAGTACAGTATTAGAACGTGTTGTTTTTAAACATACCTCTAGTAATGTGGTTATGATTGCGGATGCGTATCGTGGCGATAAAATGGAAGCATGCGTTGTGGACTATTTTAATATTTTGGCGGGATCAAAACATGATTCAATTACATTAGGAGACAGTACTTTGTCAATTGGAACTTCAACGGATTTGGTTGTTTTTAATGGGCACAATGGCCTGATGGATGTTATGATTGATACAATATTTAATGTAGACGGACGGACAAAAGATGCTATTGCAATCGCATGTGTTTCTCACTCTTTTTACGTTGATTATTTGAATGCGTCAGGGGGATACCCATTAGTAATGACAGCCAATTTTCTTGCTCCAGAAGCCTATGTGTTGGATCATGTTTTTGACAAATGGATTTCGAACCAACCCCCTGAACAGATACGTTTTGCTGCCGCCCAAGGCTACCATAATATTCAGAAATGTGGAATTCGGGGTGCCTCGAATTTGTTTGTTACAGGCTGGTGAGGTGACAAAAAAGGATCAACCTGTCGCATTTGGTATGCATAATTTGAATTTTCTGTGAGAATACTCATTGGGAATCTCATGCCAACAGGTTTATAGAATCCTATATTCGTCGCTTAATTTTTATTGGAATGAAAAAATCACTCGGCTTTTTGGCGCTTTTGGCATTAATTTTTGCTGGAATAGAAAGCTGTAAACACAAGCCAGACGACACTATTGAACCCATACCTTCACCAACTGATACAACCACTACAACTTCATCAGATACGTGCAGCTTAGATACAGTCTATTTTGTCAACGACATTTTACCAATTATTGTATCAAATTGTGCCAAGAGTGGGTGCCATGACGCAATATCTCCAGAAGACGATATTGATCTTACGACTTACGACAAAATAATTAAAAATGGGGAAATAAGACCTGGCGACGCTTCTGAAAGCAAATTATATGAGGTTTTGCTTAAATCAGACCCTGATAAAATAATGCCACCACCGCCAGCGACAATAACCCCAGAACAACGCAACGCGATTCGGATTTGGATTAACCAGGGCGCTAAAAACAACAAATGTTCAAATAGATGTGATACGAGTAACGTAACATTCTCTGGTAATGTGTGGCCAATAATTGAAGCAACATGCCGAGGTTGTCATTCTGGTAGTGGAGCATCAGGAGGGGTGAAAATCACCAATTATACCCAGATTAAAGCCTTAGTTGACAACGGTAACTTGGAAAACGTTCTGTCTCGAAAAGGACCAAAGAAAGCAATGCCACCAGGCGGCCCATTAGAGAAATGTGCAAGTGATCAAATCCGTATATGGATCGCTGAAGGAGCTAAAGACAATTAATATTATGAGAAGTACTTCAATTTTGCTCATCTGCTTTGCATTTGTTTTGCTCAGCGTGACATCCTGTTATTATGATGTAGAGGAGGAATTATACCCCGTGAATACATGTGATACGGCCAATGTGTTGTACAGCAATCAGGTGTCGTTAATTCTTAAAAACGAATGTTTAAACTGCCATAACTCCAATAATGCTCCTTTTATTGGCGGTGGAGTAGTTTTAGAGGGCTATGCAAACCTGAAATTGCAGGTCGACAATGGGAAACTGGTTTCATCAATAACGCATGACGGAAACGCTTCTTTTATGCCAGAAAGTGCAAACAATACAAAACTTCCAGATTGTGATATTGCCCAAATAACCGCTTGGGTAAATGCTGGAGCTCCCAACAATTAACGTATTAGATTATGAAAAAAATAAGTTTTTCGATACTGGCCATTTTGTGCTTTACTCAATTATTCGCTCAAGACGACGAACTCGCTGAACTTGAGGGTTTAGAGGATGAACCCATTGTATACTCGGCTCAAACGTTTTATAGTAGCCGTATTGTAAACAGTCACACCACAGAATCTATTGAAAAAAAAGTGCTTGATTTTAGAATTAATCACCGTTTTGGAGATGTATCTGAAGGATATGAAAACTTCTTTGGACTTGACAACGCAACGATGCGGATGAGTTTTGACTACGGTATATCAGACAACATTACATTTGGTGTTGGACGCAGTACATTCCAAAAAACAGTCGACGGTTTTGCCAAATACAGGTTCCTTAGGCAAATCGAAGAAAACGGCAATATGCCAATTAGTGCTGCATACATTGCAGGCATAACGATGAATACCGAAAAGCCGCCTCAAGGACGTACAAACTATTTTTCTTCACGACTTGGATATCTACACCAACTGGTAATCGCTAGAAAGTTCGGCAGTGGATTTTCGGCGCAATTGATGCCTACATTGATTCACAGAAACTTAGTTGACTCCACAAAATACAGTCATGATGTTTTCTCAATGGGTGTTGGTTTTAAAAAGAAGATACTTCCGTCAATCACATTAAACGTGGAATATTTTTGGGTAGCCCCAAACCAGATTGCAGATCAATTTGTCGACCCGTTGTCCATTGGCATTGATATCAATACAGGTTGGCATACGTTTCAACTTCACCTAACAAACGCAACAGGCACATTCGAAAGAGCTGCAATCACCCAAACAACAAACAAATGGTCAAAAGGGAATATCCATTTCGGATTCAACTTGTCCAGAGAGTTTCAATCCGGTGGATATCATTAGCAAATCTTTTTTAATGCCCACCTAATGTAGTCGGGTTTTTTATACTTTTGAGTTTCACATTGAATTAAATGTCTCAGGAGATACAAATCACCATCATTCAGCTAACAAATTTGCTTCGAAAGCATAATTACGATTATTATGTATTGGCGATGCCGACTATTTCGGACCGTGAGTTTGACGAACAGTTGAAGAAACTTGAGGGGTTAGAATCTGAGTATCCTCAATACAAACAACCCAATTCTCCTACGTCTGTAGTTGGTGGTGCTGTTACGAAAGACTTTAACACAATTACACACGACGTCCCAATGTTGTCGCTTGGCAATACCTATAGCAAAGAAGAATTGTTTGATTTTGACAATCGGATTAAAAAATTAATTGGGGAGGACTACGCGTACACCTGTGAACTTAAATTTGATGGTTTGGCCATTGGAATTAAATATAAAAATGGAGAAATATCGCAAGCCTTAACCCGTGGAGACGGGGTGCAAGGCGATGATGTTACGGTGAATGTAAAAACTATCCGAAGTATTCCCCATAAATTAATTGGTAGTTACCCGTTTGAAGTCGAAGTGCGTGGTGAAATATTTATGCACCGCAAAGCATTTGATAAAATGAATTCAGACAGGATTGCCGCCGGCGACAAACCATTTGCAAATCCGAGAAATAGTGCTGCAGGAACAATTAAAATGCAAGAACAATCGGAAGTAGCAAAACGACCATTAGACGCATTTCTGTACCATATTTTGGGGGATGAAAAGGAGTTTCAAACGCATCATGGAGCGCTGCTAAAAGCAAAATCATGGGGACTTCCAGTGAACGAGGACATGGAAATGGCTTCAGACATTGATACAGTTTGGGCATTTATCGAAAAATGGGATAAGAAGCGCAAAACTTTGTCATACGACATCGATGGAATCGTAATCAAAGTGAATGATTTTAACTTGCAGCATGATTTAGGATTTACTGCAAAATCACCACGATGGGCGATTGCCTATAAATTCGAAACAGAACGCGCTTCAACAAAGTTGGAATCGATAAGTTATCAGGTGGGAAGAACTGGTGCGATTACACCAGTTGCTAACCTTGAGTCGGTTTTGTTGCTGGGGACAACCGTAAGACGAGCCAGCCTACACAACGCTGATGTTATGGGCGAATTGGATGTACGTGTTGGTGATACAGTTTATGTTGAAAAAGGAGGGGAGATAATTCCAAAAATCGTAGGTGTTAATATGGATGATCGTCCGGTGCATTTACCACCGACAGAATTCATTCATAATTGTCCGGAATGCAACACACTACTGGAACGAAGCGACGGTGAATCTGCCCATTATTGTCCAAATGAAAATGGATGTCCGCCTCAAATAAAAGGAAGGATTGAGCATTTTATTAGTAGAAAAGCGCTGAACATAGATAGTTTAGGTGAAGGTAAAATTGGGATGCTCTTTGATAGTCAATTGGCTAAGACACCAGCAGATTTATATGCCCTTACTTTTGACGATTTGAATGGTTTGTCAAAATCTATAATTAACGAGGAAACGGGGGAAACTCGGTTAATTAGCTTTAGAGAAAAGACAGCCCAAAAGATTATTGATGGTATAAACAGTTCAAAAGAAATAGCCTTCGACCGCGTTTTGTACGGTATTGGGATTCGGTTTGTTGGGTCGACAGTAGCTAAAAAACTGGCACAACACTTTAAAAATATTGAAGCTTTAAAACGAGCATCGCTAGAAGAGTTAATCGCGGTTGATGAGATAGGGGAGAAAATTGGCCAAAGTGTAGTAGATTTCTTTTCAGAAGAATCGAACAATGTGATGGTGCAACAACTTGCAGATGCTGGCTTGCAAATGGAGCAGGCCGAAAATGAAGCCCTAGTGTCTTCACGTCTGGATGGTCTCAAAATTGTGGTTAGTGGCGTATTTACCCAGTTCAGTAGAAATGAGCTTAAGTCTGAAATTGAGAAACATGGAGGCCAAAATGTTGGGTCTATTTCTGCCAAAACCAGTTTCATATTAGCTGGAGATAATATGGGACCGGCCAAACTACAAAAAGCTGAAAAGTTGGGCGTGCGAATAGTCTCCGAACAAGAGTTTATCGATATGATCAATGAGTAACCTGTTAACACCATATAAGCGCTGGAAACTACAGAAGGCAAGTCGAGCAATTAGTGCTGATCGCGTTTTTACGCCAATGCGAAAAGCGGCGCGGTTGGCAGTTTTATATAGGGCTGATGACGAGAACAAAGAAAAACTACTTAGAAAGGTAGCAGATTATTGTAGAGAGAATCATTTACGTCTTGTAAGCTTTGGATATTTTGATGATAAAGCACTTGGGGATTACCTTATTCCAAATGCAAATACGGATTACTTCTGTAACAAACACCTCGATGTTCTTAGAATTCCACATAAATCAGAATTTCTGAGATTTACAAGCGAAAAATTTGATTATTTACTCAATTTGTACTCCGCTTCATGCTTACCTTTGCTGGGAATAAGCGCATTGTCTGAGGCAAAATTTAGAGTCGGACCACACTGGGAAGAATATGACTTTTGCTTTGATTTGATGCTACAAGCAACCAACGATGATTTAATGCAATTCACGGATGAAGTGCTTATCTACTTAAAGAATTTTGGGAATGGACAAGTTTAGAGGAACAGGGGTAGCAATGGTTACTCCCTTTTTGGAGAATTTTGAAGTGGATTTCAACAGCTTAAAAAAGCTAACGGAACACCTAATTTCAAATGGTGTTCACTATTTGGTGGTAATGGGAACAACAGGTGAAAACCCAACAATCACTGAATTCGAGCAAACCCGAATATTAGAAACAATACAAGAGGTTAACGAAAACCGGGTTTCTGTCGTTTTTGGAATTGGTGGTAACAACACTAAAGCCGTTATCGAGCGCGCCAAAGCCTTCAATTATGATGCGTTGGACGGTATTTTGTCGGCTAGCCCATATTACAATAAACCCAATCAGGCAGGTATAATAAATCATTATACACAACTTGCGGATGTAGCTCAGGCTCCTATTATACTTTACAACGTGCCTGGTAGAACTGGTTCCATGATGCATGTCGATACGATTTTGAAATTGGCGGAACACCAAAACATCGTTGCTGTAAAGGAAGCCTCGGGTAATTTTGAGCATTGCATGCAACTCATGAAGCACAAGCAAGAAGATTTCCTTGTAATTTCTGGAGATGACAATTACACACTTCCATTTATATCTGCTGGTATGGCTGGAGTAATTTCGGTTATCGGGAATGCATTTCCTAAAGAGTTTAGCCAAATGGTTCGGTACGCGTTAGACAGTAATTTTGAAAATGCGCGATATTTACATTATAGATTATTGCCAGTTATGAATGCCATATTCGAAGATGGTAACCCAGGTGGAATAAAGTGTGTTTTAAACGAGTTAGGTATCTGTGGAACAACCATGCGTGAACCATTATATCCAATATTACCTACAGTGACTGCCAAACTAAAAAACCTCGTCGCCGCGCTATAGCTCGGATTGTAATTCTCTTCTTGCCGTAATTCGGAATTTTCGTACTTATAAACAACACATCGTTGACGAACAATTGCTGTATGTTCTTATTTTAATTTAACTTTCGCCATTGTTTCTTTTTTGATTCAATCCTAAAGAATTAGAATAATGCTGAAATTCAACCAACAACTACGTTTAACCTTAACCGTAATTCTACTGTTTTCCTTCCAAATATTATTTGCACAGCAAACTTGGTTTGTCAATTCCAATATTGGAGATGATAGCTATGATGGCAAGAGTAGTACGGACAATGGAGGAGGCTCTGGTCCTTTTTTAACACTTCAACACGCGATTTTGCTGGCCAACGATATGGATACAGTAAAGGCGTCGGATGGAGGATATTTTGGATCGTTGTTGATCGATAAATTGCTGGTTGTTCTTGGTGCAAACCATGGAATTGACGGCATCGGAACCAGAAACCCAGAAAGTATATTAATGCCCGACCATACGGATTTGACTGAACCAGTAAACGGTGGTAACGCTATGGTTCAAATTACTACAGATGGCGCAATTTTCAGCGGTTTCACAATTAATGGAGACAACCCAAATATTAACTCAACCAATGACGTTAACGGTGCGGATATAGACTTCTCATATGCTGTTATCGCTTTAGGGGAATACAACGGTATTGGGATTTTGTACAATCGAATTGTAAATATCAATACAACTGGGATTGTAGCTTGGGGTAATGTTGATGCGCCAAACAGGAATTGTGCATTCGCCTACAATATGTTCAATAATCTTGGTGACCAATCTACAGGTATTACCTGTGGGAATGGTTTTTATGCTGATATTCTTGAAAACCGTATTGACAACGTAAACAATGGAATCTATATATACGACTTTACTACTGCAAGTACACGGCCGTTTGGAATTAAAAACAATAATATCATCGTTCGCAATATTGGTTTGTTGTTTGAAGGTATCAATAAAAATGCATCCAATCTATATGTTGAGGGGAATAGGTTTAATTCTGCAATCTCAGGGGGGCAAGCGTATCAAGCAGTTTCTGTAATAGAATGTACCGGTAATTCAAATTTTGAGTCTCGCGATAACAATATTGAAAACTATGAGAATGGTATTTTCTTTTTGAATGTTGATTTACCAGTTAAATCATCTGCATACGACACAATGCAAAGTTGTAACGTAGGCTTGGTGAGTATATCCGCTTTCCAGCATACCAGAACGGATAGTATCTCCATGGAATTCCAATTGATAAATGAGTCGAGTCAATCTGCAATTGAAATATTTTCTGATTCCACTGAGACAGTTAT
>JBLING010000014.1:0-20163 GCA_047639155.1 bacterium | reverse complement strand
TTGCTCGGATCATTTCCAATTTCTCCAGAAGAGTATCCTTTTACAAACTGAGTTCCCCACTGACCAATAATATCATATGGTAATATGAAAGGTATTGGGAGCCCTGGAGGAGGAGGAGCTAATATGCCACCACTCTTGTAGTTAATCCAGTTATTAGGACCAGTTAATGAGTCATAGTTAACTTCAAACCATTGTTGCGTACAACCAGGTTTTGTCTCATCCATGTTAAACGTCAAATAGTAATTCAGTTTGTTACCATCCAATGGACAAGGTATCCCTGATTCCCAGCGCAATCCTCTTGCGTTTGGCGGAATAAGTGCCAATGAAATGTTGTTTGAACTCTCACATCTAAATGGGTGAACAGTATCCTGATGATATAATGTTACTGAATTACAAGATGCAGTATTGTTATAGAAGTAGTTTCTATGATAGATAGAATCTACCAACACAACTGAACGCTGTACCGTTGTTTCAACACCATTGATAATTGTATCTATCAATATATTACTTGCTCCTGCGATTACGACCCGTTCTGGGTTAATAATCATTTCCGGTAATGAGAAAATAGAATCTCCCACTTCGACCTCGAATTGGAAATCTTTTTCAATGGTATAACGCTTCGGTCCTGTTATCGTGATAACTGTACCATTCTGTAAATTTTTCAATTTTATTGTTACTCCAGCAGGAATGAAATAATCATGATCTTCCCAAATAATGGTACTGATTACACTCCCTTTATATACAGGATCTGGTCTCCAAATCTTTAATCTGTAATTATTCATTTGCTGAAATTCTGGATATTTCTTCCAGCCCAGTATTTCAATTGTGTCGGTTCTTGCAACACCCAATGAGTCTGTGTAAGGAATATAGAATGTCTTAGTGGTATCCCCAGGAACAAACAACACAACCTCTTGAGGTACTATTGCTGTGTCTGCTGGATAAATTTGCACTTGGTAACATTGACGCGCATGTCGGCTAAACAATGTTCTTGGTGCAGGGTTTGTATAAAACTGTCCATTGTTTCTATACTTATAAATTTCATCCCAAGGTGTATACCAGTGAACTGGCAGAGAATCCAAGGAGAAATTACAATTTAAATTAACGTTTTTGTTCGCCTTTGTATCTGTTGTACAAGCGGGGGCGAAATTGTCACCCAATGTCCACAATCGATATACGTGGTCTTTGTTTCGAACCTCTGGATCCACTGGTATTGCAGTTTGATCTCCAACGCGTGTATTCTCATTAAAGTTAAATACAAATCGTCGTTTCGGGTTTATACCACCCATATTTCGTCCGTACTTAGTTGTATCGTTTCCTCCGCTTGAATTGGCGGTCACAACTACAAATGAATCTAACTTAGTATCGAAGTAAACCTTAGCCCCACCAGGATATAATATCTCTGTTACAGGATATTTAGCTACAAATGTGTCTGTATTTGTTGTGACATTTGAATACGTATAGATACTATCAACTCCGGTTACCTTATGTTTCACAATTCTAAAAGAAGAACGGAAGAATACGAAGAATAAATCTTCATCCCAGTAATTAGAGTCGTCGTGATAAAAAGTTGAGTTGTTTACAAAGTGAACACTATCTCTAATTTCACACTGGTACTTCTCTTTCTCAAGAACACGTACAAATGGTACTTCAATTATTGAAGAAGGACCCACTTTAGTAATGGTATCAAAAATCATGATATCACAAGGACCAGAAACAATTCTTAAAGAAATCATCCAAGGACCTCCACCATAAGAGTGACAAGGCGTCCAAGTTTTATCATCAAAGTTTAAGTTACCTGACGGCGGATCTCCAAACGTCCACAAGAACTGAGCTCCGGGGATTGGTCCAGTAGATACGCTGAAACAAGTTTCAGGGTCACTAGTACACGCTGAATCCTTATCTGCAATAATCTTCGGTCTTAACTTAATGTTTGTAGCAGCACCTCTATAAGTAAATGTTTCAGAACAGCCGAATCGTGACGTTACAGAAAGTGTTGCATTGAAAGTCCCGTGTGTACGATACCAATGTTCAGTGATACCATCAAACGCTTTACCAGTCCAATACTGTGTATTTGTTACTGAATCACCAATAACCACTTTAGGGTCACCTCCACCGAAATCCCAAACAAACTGAGCGATATCTTTCAACCCGATAGTCGTCTCGTTGTTTGCTTTCCAATCGTTATAGGTAAGGTTGGTAATCGTTGCTTTTGTAGAATCACATTTTGTTGGAGAGTTAGAACTGATTCTCACATTTAACCGTGGGAATACTTGAATAAAATCGTCGAAATATGCTTCGGTAACACAACCGTTTTTGTCTTCCAACTCCATTTTCATATTAAACCATCCCCCTTTAGGGTCAATGATTGTATGACAAATGGTGTCACCAAACTTTGGATTAACCTTATCGTAACGTTTACCATCCGAGAACAATACTGTTCTACGCACAATTTCGCTACCTGCAGCAGGTAAGCTGCTATCAATCAAGCAGAACATATTCCCATTAAAACATTGCCTATTCGGTGTGATTAAAAATGGGATTGCTTTTGGACTTGGCTTGATCACGATTTCAATCGACTTTTCGCAATTTCCGGCAACACCAGAAGCTTTCAACGTAATCGTATACGTTCCAGCACTTGCAAAATTGAAGATTGGATCACGGTCAGCAGAAGTCCCAACTACTACACCAGAAGTTTTGTTTTTAAACTCCCAATCGTAGGTGGAAAAACCTGGAGCATTTGCCTTAAAGGAAATACCCACATTTTCACACTCATTTCCGGCAACGTAACTTGGGTTACAGGTTTGAGCATGAACAGTATTTATTTGCCCCAGCAGCAATAGCATTGGGAAAAACAAATACATCAAAAACTTTGTACTGTTCTTTGTCATTTTCATAAAATTCAAAATCGGGTTATGTATTCTCAAGCCCGAATAATTCAAGCTTGCTATATTATCGTTATTTATTGGCTTTTTCAAATTAATCTTTTGCATCTGAGACCATTATTCTGTCTTGTTTTGTAGTGGTTTTGCCATTACAGGTGTAGACAATCCTATATAAATAGTAACCAGCTGGAACCAAAGTTCCACCATTGTCATATTTTCCGTTCCAATAATCATGCTGGTCATCTGTATCAAAGACAACTTTTGCATCCCTAAGGTTGTATATCGTTAACCTATAATTTTCAACTTGTGGCAAATCAATAACAAACACATCGTTAAACCCATCTTGATGATATGGGGTAAAAATGTTTGAAATCTTCAAATCTCCTAAGCAATCTATCGATTTCACTACAACCTGGCGTGATGTATCAATACATCCGTTTAGGCCAGTGGCTATATGCGTAATTGTCGTTTTATCGTTTTCAGTTCTGTACGTTGTATTTACTTGATTTTCTTTAATTAGCACCTGGTCGGCGTACCATTGATTCGATTGTATTGGTTTTAGTGATGACAACTGGATTTCTCCATCTTGTTGACTCACTTTAAACACAGCACTTGCAGAAGTAACCTGAATGGTTTTAAACGCTTCTACTTGTCGGCCGTCTTGTGTTTGTCCACTTACCCTAATTTCTTGACTTCCTGGCGCATCAAACATAAAACTCATGTACCAAAGGGGCGATGCAACTGGGTTGCCATTTAAACTCCACTTTACGTTGCTCAGTGTTATTGGTGCTTTCAATGAAACATCAACTTTCTGATGCACACAAACTGTTTCTAAAGAAGCGCTTAAACTGACATTTACTTCTTTAACTCCGTCATTATTGCTTTTGGCTGCCGCACCTGAGTCTTGAACCGTTATTGGCTTGTTTACTGGGTTTGTGCTCTCATGTGACGTAGAATTATCTTGATTATTCTCATCACGCTGACCGCTCTCCATTTCTTTACTTTGCGCTGTAGTCTTATCCTCGTCTGAGATCAATATTGTATTCTCAGCACTTGGATCAGTGTTTGAATTTTGTATGTTTTTATCCGTCTGGATGGATTCTACAATTTCAGTTGAATCTATAGCCTCTGGAGTTTCCTTTACAGTATTGATAAGCAACATAGTGGTTGTTACAATAACCGCAACACTACCTAGAATTGCAGCACCTTTTAATCCAAATAATTTAGAGAGTAACGAGGCACTCGATGCCCCAGCCACACCCGTTGTTACAGAAGAAACGCCTTCCCATACACCTGGCGGTACTGGTGAAGATGCACCTTCAAACGATTGCTTGAATAGGGAATCAAATTCCGATATGTTTTTATTATTATCCAATGTCTTTTAACACTTTTTTCTGCAAAGCCAACCGTGCTTTATACAATTGCGTTTTACTTGTGCTTTCCGTGACGCCTAGCATTTTGCCGATTTCTCGGTGACTAAATCCATCAATTACATACAAGTTAAATACACTTCGATATCCGTCAGGCAGTGATCGAACAAGTTTCATCAAGTCTTCATATTTTAACTTTTCAAAACTTTTTGGATCAACTGGCAGTTCAGGAAGCACTTCAGTAGAATTTTCTTTCATTCTACCTTTTTTTCTTAATGCCTCAATCGCAGTGTTTGTTACAATTCTTCTGCACCACCCTTCAAATGAACCGTTAAACTTAAACTGTTTTAAGTTTTTGTAAATCCGGATAAACGCCTCTTGAAGCACATCTTGTGCGTCTTGGTCATGGTGCGTATATCTTAAACTTACAGTGTACATTTTGGGCGATAACATCTTATACAACAGCTCGAAAGCAGAATGGTCTCCTTGCAAAGATTGCTTTACCAATTTCCATTCTGTATCTCGTTTGTCCGCTGTCATTTAAAGACATCATTCTTCTCGCTTTTCTTCTTAGATGAGAAGTTGTCGCGATTGGTTGCCTATTGCATCAACTTTTTTCGATTTTTTTCAAATCGTATTTATTGGATAAATAGTTCGAAAGGTTTTCCGCATAAAAGCCAATGCTTTCTATGGGTTCAATCATTTCTACACGATTTGTGCCTTCAAGTAATCTTTTAAACCGGATTGCAGCCATTTTTTCATCCATATTTACCGTAAAACTCCCATAAAACATATGGTGGTTGATGTATAATATTTCTTCCATAAATTTAGCTCTATCCGCTTCACTTTCAGGAATATAACATACGGGCGCTACCACTTGAAAAACCGCTGTGGGCTCATCTTCCTTAAAATATTCCCATTGATTATGTTCTAATGGTTGCCATATATCGACAAATATCTCAACCGCGTCGCGCGTAAGAATCCATTGTCCTGGGGCATCACAGCGCGTTTCTTCAGGGTCAACACCGAGTGTTTTTATTGCGTCTTCAACGACTTCGTAAAACGGTTTCAAATCCATTTTGCAAAAATAGTCGCGAAGCTTAAAACTAAAGGAATATGATTACAATCATTTACCAAATCCACGACTTACATATAAATTTAATATTTTTGATTGCAAACATGTCAACGAATTAAGTGAAATTAGGTTTAAAACATATCACAATTGCCCTCATCCTTAGCTGTTTTAGCCTAGCAGGATTTGGGCAAAATTCTCCCGAGGCAAAAAAAGCCTATGAAAAAGCCAAAAAATTTGAGGCCAAGCAGAAGTATGAAAAGATGTTTGGTTTGTTTATCCAAGCAATTACAGAAGAGACGGCCTTAAACGAAAAGGCGGATAAAAATTTTATCGGAGATTTATATTTCTATTACGCCCGATATTTTATCACCAAAGACCATTATGGGTCCGCTTCGCAATTCTTTTATTTATCCGCATTAACATACCAAAAGGGAGGGTTCAAGGACAAAGCACAAAACGCACTTCAACAGGCCCCCTTTTTTGAAGACTCTGCAAGGATCTATCAAAGCCAATACGTATTTTCTTACCTTTTTTATGAAAAGGAATACACCAGATATCCGGTCTCGTCAATTCTAGGCGTCCGGGGAGACACCACTTGGTTTACGATGAATGTAAGTAAACGTGACTCATTGGTCGTTGGCCAAACAGGGTGGTTTCTGAGCATTTACGACGACGAACAACCTGAAAGATCTTTAGTAGCCATAGGCCAAACAACATTGTACTCTATGGAGTTCGGCAAATCAGTTTGGTATATGGTGTTTAATGAAGATGGGAAGACAACTGGTTTTCGACCACAAGTAGGTGATTTAAATTACTTACTCATGGGCACGAACCCGGATGCTTTAGATGGGCTAATAGAACAACTTACGAAATATCATACCCTATTTCTCAGTGACTTTAACCAGCCGTTGTATTCGTACCATATTGGGCAAATGTTAACGTCAGAGGGAAGCGAAGAAGCCGTTATAGAAGTTATGCGTGATATAGTCGTTGCAACAGCGACATCGCTGTATGACCCTGAAACTAGTGACCTCACTGAAAATATAGATTCGGGTGCATTTAAAGGCGATAACATGTGGGAGGCAATGATAAAAACTACCACAACCGACATCAAAGCTTATCTGCGCTATGTGCTTGACAACCCCCATGCTTACATGGGTCGTTCATTTAGAATCGACGAATACTATGCAAATTGGTTGATTGAATACACCGAAGCAAGTGACAGTGATAAAAATTTATATTGGGACCTATACAAAGGAGTTGAAACTTCAGAAGAGTGGGCAGAATGGGAATCGAATTATGGAAGATATCTAGGTGTTGCTGCTTTTGACTTTACCAAAGTTGACAGTAGTATACTTGTACTTGTTGGAGCAGAAAACTATGATAGCGCATTAATCGTAGTCAATAAATGGTTGGCTTTAACGGCAAAACATGATTATCAAAAAGCACAAAAAAATTTCCAGTCGACCTTGGCATGGGTTTATCAGAAGTTAGGTCGTTTTGACGATGCTGAAACGATCTATCTAAGTTTAATAAAACAAAACCCAGACGATTTTAACACAAGATATCAGCTTGGTTACCTGTATTTAAGTTCCGAAAACCTTACAAAGGCTTTGCCGCAATTTAAATTCGTGATGGAAGCAAAACCCGAATACGTATCCGGACATGGAATGTATGGCTGGACGCTTCTTCAGTAAGGGCGATTTGCAATTGCTGAAGAACATACTAAGCATGCGTATGAACTTGACAGCACAACTGCAACGTATGCGATGAATCATGGCCACTCCCTCATGTTGCAACGTAAGTATTCCGAAGGACGTAAATACTATTTAAGAGCACTTGAAGTCTCTTCTGTACAAACAGACTTCTACGATGGCATTATTGCCGACTTCAATATGTTTATCGAGAACGGTTGGGCAGTTGATAAATTAAAACAGGAGATCATTCATCTAACAAATCAGTGGAACAAACACTATAAGTTTAAAACAATAGGCAACGAATACTTTGTTAAAGGTCAAGAATTAGAAAACAACGGACTTCATCTAGAAGCAGGAATTGCTTTTGATTCCGCGATTTCCAATGAACTCAGGGGGAACTATGTTAGATATGGAATTCTCTGCAACTACCATCGATGGAGCGCTTATGACTATTACATGCATAAGGACTTCGAAACTTCATTGGCAAGGTACACCACAGGTTGGGACATCAATCTGAAACATATGAATGATCCTGAATTAGAAATGGTCGACTTGGATATGATAAGGGTTCTTAACTCATTGTTGCACAATGATGTGATGGAAGAAATGTACGAGAAGATGAAATTTGCCGCACAACGAAAACTACAAAGTAATCCTCAAAGTAACGATCTATATTTTATAAGCATAGAAACCAACGGATCAAGCAAAAAGGGATACGTACACGCCGCAAATGACGCAAACAAAATGGCAAAAATTGTTGGTGAACGTGCGCAACTCATTTTTGATACTTCATACATGTTTGTGCTTAATCAAGATGTTCCTGACACGGTAACAAGTGCATTTGAACACGTTGTAAAGCGCTCTAAAATAGGCGATTGTTTTATTTTGTTTTACACCGGATTTACAACAGACAATAAATTAATCATAGGCATTGACACCATTCTTAACGAGCAGATTGTCGCCTGGTTATCTTCTATGTCTGCCTCAAAAAAATTACTGATTATTGATGCTGCTAATTCAAGTATCATCAATAAATATACCAAGTCACAACAGGGAAACATCAAAGAATTTCAAGCCGAAAGCGTTGGCTTTTTGATTTCTGACGGTCGAGTTGAACTACCAAGCGCAACAGCTAGTTTATTTACCTTATTCTTAACCAGTGGGATTTCTGGTGAGGCCGCCACGCATTGGCAAAGTAGTTTAATTAAAGACTCCTCAGAAAGTTTGGCTTACATTACCTCGAAGAGTTTGGAAGGCTTCATGTACGGCAACATGTCTTCAGGAAACCTTCAATTTGATCTAAAAAGTTACTCTGCTGGAGTTGATTATCCGTTAACCTTTGTAAATGCCTCGGCGTATAGTACAGACACAACGCCGCCCATGATATATATCCCAAATGTGATTAGCTCTGATGGAAGTAGAGGTGGCAAAACCAAAGTAGTTACGCTTTCAAAAAACATAGGGGGACAGGCCCTAGATCAAAGTGGAATAGAAGAAATTACGATAAATGGTCATTCCGTAACATTCAGTCAAAATGGCAAATTTAATCTTGATCAAAACTTCAGTCGTGAGTGGACGAAATTAGTTATTACGGCTCGCGATCGAATGGGAAATACCGCCTCTGATTCGTTTATCGTAAACATATCAAAATAAAAACTTGCAGACCCACAAGATTTAGATGAAACTCAGACGAATCATGCTCTGCTTTTTGGAACCAATGAATATGATACATGGAGCGATCTAAAAAACCCAATCTCCGATGTTACCAAAATAGCAACTCTACTGAAAGAGAAATATGGATTTGAAGTAAGTATTCAAATGAATAAAACGGTTGAACAAATCGATAGCACGATCAAAGCATACAGCAAATTGCAATATTCTTCGAAAGACCATCTGTTAGTCTTTTTTGCGGGTCATGGTCATTATGACCCAAGTTTAGGAGGCCACATTGTTGGGAAAAATTCGGACTTGGGCGGTTCGCTTAGAAGTTATCTAAGATTTAATGACATTCGAGACTTGCTAAGTGGCAATAGCTTTGGTTGCCAGCACACCATGTTGGTCTTTGATGTTTGTTTCGGAGGCACCTTTTACGATAAAAACAATGTTATTAATTACAGCGAATCTTCCATTCTTCAAATAAAAGATAGCACTGAAAAGTGGATTAAAGAAAAGTTAGAAATTCCATCCGCCTTCTTTATTACTAGCGGGAGTAAAGAATATGTTCCGGACGAAAGCCAATTCGCTCTTAAATTTATTGAAACACTGGAATCAAATGGTACAAACAAAGGATACATTTTGACGTTTGACGATTTTACGGACAACCTTCAAACTTTAAGCTTTTTACCAAAAGATAAAAACCCAACAACGCCGCGATACGGCACGTATGGCAACCATAAGGACAAAGGTGAGTTCATCATGGTATACAAAAAACCTAAAGTCATTGTCCAAAAACCAGTCAATACTCAAAACACGATAAATCTTCCTTCTAAAGAAGGCCAAGGAGCAATTGGAAGCAAGCAAAAAAAATAGCCAAGACGACTTATTTTTGCGCGCCTAATCACATTCATTGAATACACGCGAAATTTTAGCCCATTACGCCCACACACCAAAGGTGATGGACATGTTCAAGTGGCTAAAAACCCCTAAACAACATACACATATTAGTGGCATAGCTGGGTCTTTCAAATCGTTTCTAGTGTCAGCTGCCTTCGTTGAACTTAACAAGAACATCGTTTTTATTGCCCCAAATGCAGAACAAGCCCGCTATGTTTTTCAAGACATACATAACATTCTTGGAAAATCTGCAGCCCATTATCTTCCTCCTTCCTTTAATAAGTCTTTTCAAATAGATTCACCCTCTAATAACGCAATTCAAGAACGTTCTGAGATTCTGTTGCATCTGCGAAAAGCGTCGAAACCAATAGTACTAGTCGCGTCAATAGAAGCAATTGCAGAAAAAGTTATTGGCCACGAAAATCTTGAGAAAAACCAATTCGAAGTTAATGTTGGTGAAGTTCTTGATTTCGAGTTTATGATGGAAGTCCTAAACACCTATGGCTTTATTCGCGAGGATTTTGTTTATGAGCCAGGACAATATTCAATGCGGGGCGGAATTATCGATATTTTCAGTTACTCCCATGAGCTCCCGATGCGTGTTGAACTTGATGGTAGAATGGTAGAGTCAATACGTCAGTTTGATCCAATTACGCAGCTTTCGACTGCAGACCTTAAGTTTTCATCCATTGTACCCAACATTCAAGAAGACGAAATAGCAGGTGATCGTATTCCCATTTTCGATTACTTTGATAACGACACAATATTCTTTGGTTCAGACTTGAACACGTGTTTCGAAACAC
This sequence comes from bacterium, assembly GCA_047639155.1. Lineage (GTDB taxonomy): Bacteria > Bacteroidota > Bacteroidia > NS11-12g > UBA9320 > UBA987. The sequence goes on along the minus strand of JBLING010000014.1, from coordinate 9,783 downwards.
TTAAATCCAACGTAACAAGTGATTTAGATCATCTATTTGACAACGAAGCATTCTTCAAAAAACAACTGACAAAAAGAAGTGGCGTTGAGTATGGCCAGATACCCCATTTTAGAAATATTGAGAAAATACGTTTTGATCAAAGTCCTCAAAAAACATTTGGGAAGAACTTCACTTTGCTAATAGACCACCTTCAAGATAATGCGCGTATAGGTATTGACCAGCACATTTTTTCAGAGACCGGTAAACAAATAGAAAGATTAGAGACCATCTTTGAAGACATTGGAACTTCCCTTTCCTTTCACCCTGTTTACTTAGGTCTTTCTAACGGATTTATTGACAAGGAGCACCACCTTGCTATTTATACTGAACATGAGATATTTGGACGTCATTATCAGTTTAAAAACAAACACAAATACAGTAAGACTCAAGCGCTAACCTTGCGTGAGCTTAGCAATTTGAAGCCGGGTGACTTCATAGTTCACATCGATCATGGAGTTGGGAAGTTTGAGGGCCTTCAGAAAATTGAAATGGGGGGTCGTCTGCAAGAATCAGTGCGGATTTCTTATAAAAATAACGACTTGTTGTATGTCAACATTGGTGCATTACATAAAATAAGTAGATACACAGGCAAAGAAGGACACGCTCCCAAAATCAATAAGCTTGGAAGTGATACATGGGTCAAATTAAAATCCAAAACGAAAAAGCGCGTTAAAGACATTGCCCGTGATCTAATAAAACTCTATGCCAAACGTAAAGCTCAACCAGGTTTCCAATTTGCCCCTGATAACTACTTGCAAGTAGAATTGGAAGCAAGCTTTCTTTATGAAGACACCCCTGACCAAAGTAAGGCAACGGAAGATGTCAAAAAAGACATGGAATCGCCTCATCCAATGGATCGGCTTGTTTGTGGTGATGTTGGATTTGGCAAAACAGAAATCGCCATCCGAGCAGCATTCAAAGCAGTATGTGATAGCAAACAGGTTGCCATATTGGTACCCACAACTATCTTAGCGCAACAGCATTACCACACGTTTAAAGACCGAATGGATGGATTCCCGTGTCAAGTGGATTACATCAATAGATTCCGTACTTCCAAACAACAAACAATATCGATTAAGAAATTAGCGGAAGGAAAAACAGACATTTTAATCGGTACGCATAAATTACTCAGCGATAAGATAAAGTTTAAGGATATAGGCCTGCTGATTATTGATGAAGAACAGAAGTTCGGAGTTGCGGCCAAAGAGAAAATCAAATCAATGCGCGCAAACATTGACACGTTAACTTTAACAGCTACTCCTATTCCGCGAACGCTTCACTTTTCACTTATGGGTGCACGTGATTTAAGTATTATCAATACCCCACCGCCTAACCGTCAGCCCATCCAAACACAATTACACAGTTATGAAACAGACGTATTTGAAAGAGCTGTTAATTACGAAATTGATCGGGGCGGGCAGGTATTCGTTGTCCATAATCGTGTTCGGGACATACAAGATATTGCTACTATGATCCGCAGTGTTTCACCAAATGCAAGGGTTGTAGTTGGTCATGGTCAAATGGCTGGAGACGAACTAGAAAATGTTATGCTACGTTTTATTGAAGGAGAATATGATGTATTGGTAGCAACAACTATTATCGAAAGTGGTCTAGACATACCCAACGCCAATACCATATTAATAAATAACGCACATTACTTCGGACTTAGCGACCTGCATCAAATGCGTGGTCGTGTTGGTAGAAGTAATAAAAAAGCGTTTTGTCACTTCATAACGCCACCGCTGCACACCTTGACGGATGATGCCCGCAGAAGACTTTTAGCCATAGAAGAATTTTCTGATTTAGGTAGTGGTTTCAGCGTAGCGATGCGAGACTTGGATATCCGTGGTGCAGGTAATTTGTTGGGGGGTGAGCAAAGCGGTTTTATATCTGAAATAGGTTTCGACATGTATCATAAGATCTTGGATGAAGCGGTACAAGAACTGCGCAATGATGAATTCAAAACTTTGTTTGAAGATGACGATAAACCAGTTGAGACGAGTACCGACTGCCAAGTAGATACTGACCTTGACATTATGATACCTGACGACTACGTCAGCAATATTTCTGAGCGATTAAGCCTATACACTGCATTATCAAAAATTGACAACGACGAAGATTTAATTAAGTTTAGGGATGACATAAAAGATAGGTTCGGAGATTTACCAAAACCGGTTAAAGACTTATTATACAGTGTTCGACTCAAACACATTGGAATGAGATTGGGTTGGCATAAGATTAAAATCAAAAATGGCAAACTCTTAGGGTACTTCCCGGATGAAACCAAAACACACTATTACAATTCTGAGTTATTTGGAAGCATTATGACCAAGGTAAACAGTCATCACAATCTATTCAGCTTAAAACAGAAAGGCAACCAACTATTGCTGGTTACTGCCCACACAATGCAGGATATACGAGACTTTGTAGCATGCCTGAGGAATCTCCTATAAGTGCATGACGTCTTTAATATGAAATGGTTGTTGTTTCATGACAATCTATTGCGTATCTTCGAATTACTACTTTATTAACTTTGTGCGTCTTCAGGAATCGATTTTTCCCATTAGCCACATGATAACAGTTTGAATTCAGCGTGTCAAACGACTGCGTTCATTATAACGCCTTATCAATTAGATAAGCATGGTTAGTAATTTTAGTTCCAAAAACCCGGCGTGAGCCGGGTTTTTTTGGTTAAACCGATTTTAAGATTTGGCCGAAACGGTAAATATCCAAGAATGAATTGTACAACGGGACTGGCGCCATCCGAATCACGTTGGGCTCTCTCCAATCTGCAATAACTCCGCGTTTAGTGAGATGGTCAAATAGGTTTTTACCATTATCTCCAGTTAGAACGGAGAGTTGGCAACCCCTTTCTTCAGGAGTAATAATTACAAAACTCAAGTCTTTGTTTTCCTTGGCTGTATCCTCAACAATGAACTGTAAATATCCATTTAACGGCACTGATTTCTCATTTAGACTTGCCATAGTCACCTGATCAAAAATATCTAGGGATGCCCTGTGCACCGCCATTGCCATTACTGGAGCGTTGCTCAATTGCCAACCGGCTGCGCCATATTCAGGAATAAAGCCTTTCTTCATTAGAAACCGCTCCGACTCGTTGTGACCCCACCATCCTGCAAAGCGTGGTAGGTCAGGATTGTTTGCATGTCTTTCATGCACAAATGTCCCAGATACTCCACCAGGACCGCTATTCATATATTTATATGAGCACCAAACCGCGAAGTCAACATCCCAGTCATGCAGTTTTAAATCCAGATTTCCTGCTGCATGCGCTAAATCAAAACCTGCCAACGCGCCTACTTCATGCGCTTTTGCAGTTATCGCTTGCATATCAAACGCTTGCCCAGTGTAATATTGAACACCACTAAACATTACGAGCGCAGCTGTGTCGCTATGTTCCTCTATAGTTCGTAAGATGTCTTCTGTCCGTAAAGCATATTCCCCTTCTCGTGGATTGATTTCTATAACAGCATCTTCATATTCAAATCCATGAAATTTTGCCTGAGATTCCATAGCGTATTGGTCCGATGGGAATGCACCTCCCTCCATTATTATCTTGTAGCGCGTTGGGGTTGGACGGTAAAAAGAGACCATCATTAGGTGTAGATTAACCGTTAGGTTATTCATAACAACTACTTCTTGGGGATTGGCTCCAACAATTCTTGCAGTTGACTCAGCAAAGAATTTGTGATAATAAAACCAAGGGTTTTTGCCATCAAAATGACCTTCAACACCATAGGTAGCCCAATCTTTCAACTCTTGCTGAATATGCTCAATTACCTTTTTAGGTTGCAAACCCAGACTATTACCGGTTAAATAAACGGAATCTTTCCCTTCGTGTTGAGGAATAAAAAACTCAGATCTAAAATGCGAAAGGGAATCATTTTGATCCATTTTTGTCGCAAAATCTAGGCTGTTTTCAAATTGCATGTGGCAAAGGTAAACATTGCACTCATTGGATTATAACAATCCTAAATACACTTTTTTGTTTTGAAGATATGCTGTACCGTCTGGGGTAATTAGATCATAGATGAAGTCATATTGTTTGTTGCCAATAACGTCAATAACTCCCCATTTAAGGTTTTGTGAAACAATTACAAATCTTGAAGAAATTACCAGCGGTGGGTAATCATATACAGCTTCAAATAGCTGAACTCCAGTACTATCTATTAGCGACCAACTTGTATCCTTTTGCACAGCCGCATACCCTATTTTAAAAGGTAGTACACGAGTGAATTGTAATGGACAAATCTCCGAGCCTTGGGCGTCAATAAATCCGTAATATCCATCTTGTGTATCTTTGCTTACAGCTGCAAAACCATTCGTATATCCACCAACATCTGCATACAAGTACGCTGTAATTGGCTGACCTAAAGTGTCGATATAGCCATACAATTCGCCTTGGTTTACCCAGGCTTTTCCTTCAACAAATTCTGATACTTCTGTAAAAATATAGGATGTAAGCGCTTGTTCGTTACGCTCTAAAGCATAATAATCTCCTGCTCTTTTAAAAGTAGTTTGACCTGAAGAATTCTCAAAAGTTATGAAACAGGTTATCAGGCAAAGAATCACTTTATTCTTGCTGATAAACCGCACCATTATGAATGAATTGCTCTATTGTCCGTTGCGGCAAGAGCCGCTTCTTTGGTGACTTCCGACGTTGTTGGATGCGCATGGCAAGTTCTTGCGATATCTTCTGCACTTGCTCTAAATTCCATTGCAACTGCAACCTCTGCAATCATGTCGGCCGCCCTAGCACCGATCATATGTGCTCCCAAAACTTCATCAGTTTCAGCGTCGGCTAATATTTTTACAAACCCATCTAAGTCCATTCCAGCGACTGCTCTACCATTTGCTCTAAATGGGAACTGCCCTGCTTTATATTCAATCCCTGCTTCCTTCAGTTGTTCCTCTGTTTGACCTACAGAAGCAACTTCTGGCCATGTGTAAACCACCCCTGGAATCAGGTTATAGTTAATGTGCGGTTTCTGTCCAGCCAACTGTTCTGCTACCAACACCCCCTCTTCCTCGGCTTTATGAGCAAGCATCGCACCTTTTACAACATCCCCAATTGCGTATATATTAGCAACATTGGTTTGAAGATGTTCGTTGACATCAATTCGCCCGCGTTCATCCATTTTGACACCTGCATTATCAAGTCCCAATCCATCTGTATAGGGTCTTCTACCAACTGAAACAAGGCAATAGTCTCCTTCCAAAACAACCTCACCTTTTTTGCCTTCAGCCTTCACTGTTACAGTTTTACCCTTGCTCGTAACAGTAGTTACTTTATGACCGAGGTAAAACTTCATTTTGTCTTTTTTCATTACCCGCGCCAACTCTTTTCCAAGTCCAGCGTCCATAGTAGGAATTATGCTTGGTGCGTATTCTACCACTGACACTTCAGAACCAAGTCTTCTGTAAACTGAACCCAGCTCCATACCAATGACGCCACCCCCAATTACGATAAGATGTTTTGGTATCTCCTTTAAACTCAATGCCTCAGTTGATGATATTATTCTCTTTTTATCGATTTCCATTCCAGGAAGAGATGCCGGTTTGCTACCTGTGGCGATTACAATATGATTGCCTTCAATTATCTCCTCTTTTTCACCAGAAATTTTCACCTTATTGGCAGTTTCTAGGCTACCCATTCCAGTAAAAACATCGATCTTATTTTTCTTCATTAAGAACTCAACCCCTTTCGTCATTTGGTCGACTACAGATTGTTTTCTCGCCACCATTTGAGTGAAATCCACCTTTGGCGTTCCAATATTGATTCCGTGTGCTTCAAATTTATGGACTGCATCATGATACTGATGAGAACTATCTAGCATGGCTTTAGAGGGAATACAGCCTACATTCAAACAAGTACCACCCAATGTGCTGTACTTTTCTATGATTGCTGTTTTCATTCCCAATTGGGCACATCGAATTGCGCATACATATCCTCCAGGGCCTGATCCAATAATGATTACGTCGTACTTCATTTACTAAAATATTTCTTGTCCTAAATTTACTTTTATACCTCTGTCGTGAACCCCGTTTATAACGTCTTTGCGCATATATGGTATAACTTTAACCTTATACGTTCCAAATAGTTTTAATGGCAAATCGCTAAATAATGGAAGTTCATAACTGTGCAAATCACTAAATCCTTTACCCAACCATTTCCCAGATTTGTCGGTAATGTCATAACTCTTTATTTCTGTCATGCGCTGACCTTTTGGTCCTGCCAAATGAACTTTAAAATAAATGTTGCTGTATGGATAAAGAGAGTTAAATCGTGCAAGTAGCAAAACGGAGTGATAGTGTAGGCTATCGGTTACTTCAAATTCAGCAAACAACGTGTCGGTTTCAACCCATTTCCCATCGTTTAGCACCTCTGAAGAATTATATATGGCGGATTTGTCGCAAGCACTAAAAAGTGCGATTGCAAGAGCCGAAAGCACCACCAATAATGTCCGATTTTTTGATTTTTTAACCACGGTTACCGTATATGGAGGGCAAAGTTAAAGCATTCTGAATGCCTCATATAGTAATCGATCAAAAAGTTACTTGATCATCAATTTCTGAGAAACTAGTTGTCCATTTAATGTTGCTGACAGCGAATATAAACCGGCAGTCCCGGCGAATTCAACACTGTTTGTGAATTCATATTCTTCGAAGACAACTTGACCAGCAAAGTTTCTAATAACAACGTCAGACACTGTTTCTTTAAACGATACAGTACCACTTGACGGATTTGGATAGACTAGGTTAACCATTTGGACTAGTGTTGGTACCGAAAGCGGGTTATAGTTAAATGTTGTTTTATACGTTGCCTCACATTTGTATTCCGAACGTACGAACAAGGTAAAGTCGTAATTACTCCCGTCAAGAAATGGATTTACATCTGCATGTACAAAAGTTGGGGTAACATCGTTGCTTTTCACAACTCCAGCAAATGTCCACTGGTAGAAATTATTGGGATTCGTTGTTCCTTGAGACGTGATGATTATGTCTTGCGTATTCCCTTTGTTATCTACATCCCACTCAAATGATGGATCGGGATTTGGGTAAATCGTTACGAATTCAAAAGTGCTGTCTTTCTCTGAAGGAATTGATTTTGACTGAACGACCAGTTTAACTTCCCATCGTTCCTCAACACTCTGTTGGGTTAGCGTGTATTTGTGTTTCGGGAATTGATCTGTCGATGTAGTCCCATCGCCGAACGTCCAATAATAATTTCCACCACCAAACTTCACTGGCACCTTGCTTGTATTTGTAAATACTGCTTCTTCCCCATCACACACGTCGACAACACTAAATTTAGCTTGTATTGTGTCTTGTGCAAATAGCTGCATACTTAGGAATAGGAAAACGCAGGTTGTGGTTATTTTTTTCATTTGCTTTACTTTCAATACACCAAAAGTACGAAATAATTTGTCAGAAATATTTGCTTTACTTGATTGACTTTGAATTGTTCTATCTTTGATTTTTCTTATGAAAATTCGCATAAAAGGAGATACAATTCGACTTCGATTAAGTCAGAATGAAGTAGATGAAATCGGCAATGGAAATATGGTTCAAGAAGCTACGCATTTTGGCACATCCGTGTTTCAATATAGTTTATCTACACACAGTTCAGACATCAAGGTCATTTCTCGATTTGACAATGGTGAAATTTATGTTTCTATAAATTCGGATGAAGCGAAAAATTGGGCTCAATCGGATCAAGTTGGCATTGTTTCGCTAACCGACTCCACGCCCCATATACTCATCGAAAAAGATTTTCAGTGCCTAACGGTCCGGGAAGGAGAAGATGAATCTGACTTGTTCAATAACCCAAATACAACCTGTTAATGCCACTAATCGACTCACACGGTAGAAAAATAGACTACGTTAGACTGGCCATTACAGACAGATGTAACCTGCGTTGCACGTATTGTATGCCACAAGAAGGTATTGATTTTGTGCCAAGAGACAATTTGTTGTCCTATGAGGAAATGATTCGTTTATTGAAAATTTTCAAATCACTTGAGGTAACCAAAATGCGTATTACTGGTGGTGAACCACTTGTGCGCAAAGGTCTAATTGATTTTTTACGTGAAGTCCACCACCAAGAAATCATGGCTGGATTTCATTTGACTACCAACGCCACATTAACCCTCCCACATATTGATGACCTAATGTCGGTTGGGCTTCAAAGTGTAAACATTAGCTTAGATACAATCGATAAAGAAAGATTCTTCAACATTACCAAACGAGACCAACTCGACCAAGTACTGGCATCAATTAATGGGTTTTATCAGAAAGACTTACCTATAAAAATAAATATGGTAGTAACCAAAGGAATGAATGAAGAGGACATCATTTCTATGGCAGAGATGGCGAAACACAGAAAAATAAGTGTTCGCTTTTTGGAAGAAATGCCGTTTAACGGCACAAACGAAACCAAAAAACAGTTTATGACGCACCACGACATTCACGCGCGCCTCATGGCTGACCTCCCAAGTCTGGCTAAAGTTCCATTTGAACCAGGTTCTACGAGTCAAAATTACAAGGTGGCTGGATGGAAAGGCGACGTTGGTATTATTGCATCTTATTCACGTACATTTTGTGGTAGTTGCAACCGGGTACGGGTCACTCCTACCGGTCAGTTGAAAACCTGCCTTTACGGCAAAAATGATCTTGACTTGCGTGCTTTACTGCGCAATGGAAGTTCAGATTTGGAAATTAAAGAAGCAATCCAATCGGCGGTAGCAAAAAAACCGATTGATGGTATTGCAGCTGAGGAAAATCGGTTTTTCAATATTTCTGAAAGCATGGCAACAATTGGCGGATAATGATTTCGGTTGAAGAAGCATCAAGTTTAATAGCAAAGCATCTATACAAGACTGCAACGGAAAGTATACCTTTTGACGCATCTCTTGGTCGCGTTTTAGCAGAAAACATACATGCTGACAGGGACTTCCCTCCTTTTAATCGAGTAGCAATGGATGGCATTTGCATTCGTTACGCTGATTATGCTGCAGGTCAAAAACTATTTCCTATTCAATCAACCCAAGCTGCTGGCAACGTACAACAAACACTAAATTCAGGTGAAGCCATTGAAATAATGACGGGTGCTTCGCTCAGTCTGAATGCCGACACTGTTATACGCTACGAGGACCTTGAGATTATTGATGGTGCAGCGCGTATTACAATCTCTGATGTTCGAGACGGTCAAAATGTGCACTTACAAGGATCGGATGTTGCGAAAAGCGATGTTTTGATGAAGACCCCTTTGGTTATAAGTGCGGCTGCAATTGGCGTCTTAGCAACAGTTGGCAAAGTAGCTTTAGAAGTTTATGCATTACCAAGAGTTGCTATTATAAGTACAGGTGAAGAGCTTGTGGACGTGGATCAAATGCCATTGTCACACCAGATACGTAAGAGCAATGTACACACCTTGTGTGCGTTGTTAGAGAAACACAATATTACAAGTGATTTGATCCATCTTAAAGATGACAAGCAAGATATCAAATCTAAGTTATCAGGCGTTTTAGCCACCTACAATGTAGTATTGTTGAGTGGGGCAGTGAGTAAAGGAAAATTTGATTTTATCCCAGATATGTTAAACGAGCTTGGGGTAAAAAAATACTTCCACAAAGTTGAACAACGTCCGGGTAAACCATTTTGGTTTGGCGTTAAAGGTGAGGTTAATGTTTTCGCGTTCCCGGGGAATCCAGTCTCAACCTT
>JBLING010000013.1:0-20331 GCA_047639155.1 bacterium | reverse complement strand
TGCAGAATACCGCGATCTCTTTTACGATTTGTGTAAACAACGACATAATGCGTATTGAGAAATTTTTATCGTCGGTTGGAGATACTTATTTGATCGAGATTACTGACAAACTACAACTGCTTACGGTCTTTAACCCCTCTGCCGACAGCAACCTTTCTGAAATCGGAATTGGGAAAAAGCAAATTTTAGAGCACCGCACTAAAAATGCGTTACAAGTTATTCTGCAATAAATTAGTTGTGTAAACGTGGCAGCAAATAGCGCTACCGCATCTCAATGTCGTTTTCAAAATGTAGTGTAACAGTCCCAGTTATTGGGCTATACAAATCGAAATTACCTTCTTTTTTGCCATTTACCCAAGTACCACTAAGCACAGTCTGACTGCCATTGACTACTTGTTTGCAAAAGCCATGAGGCTTGCCATTGTTAAAAGTCCCTTCAACATATCCTTCCGGACTTACAAGTTTTCCAGAACCGTTGAATTGGTTGTTTCTAAATTGACCTTGATAATGGTATTTCTCTGAAAACCAAAAGTGCCCATCCCCATGCATCAAATCTCGATACCAATTGCCCTCATATCGAGTGCCATTGGCAAAAGTTGCGGTGCCAAATCCAGTTCTTCTTCCCAGTACAAAGTCTCCGTCATAAAGCACTCCGTTTGGTACATTCAATACCCCATCTCCCCACAAAAAACCGAGCTTAAATGTTCCAGAGTATGCCATGCCAGCCGAATCTGAAAAAGTTCCTGAACCATGTGGAATTCCACTTTCCCAATCACCTTTATATTGTAAAGATGTTGACCATTTCATTTCACCTCCACCAGTAAAACAACTTCCTGATATACATTGGCCATCAGGGATTATACGCATGCCCCATTCTGAACGTAACAAACTATTCTGACTCTGCAAAAAGCTATCGTGAGCTGAGAATTTAACCAACTCTGTGCGGTTGTTTTTAAAATAAATCTTCGCATGACCAACCCCTAAATTTCCATGGTATACATATTTGTTAAAGGTGTCTACCTCAAACGCTTTATACTTGTAATTATCGAAATCACGCAAATTCATATTAAACTTAAGCTGCATCGGCAAATCATCAGTGCATTTGCTATACACATACCCGGAATCGTAAAACTGGATCTCTTTTAGAAGGAAGTTTTGATTAAAAATCAATGCGATTCCTTTTTCATACGATCGTATCTCATACTCATTAACAGACAAAGAAAATATTTCTTCAATTTGTCCAGAATCGAGGCGTTGTATTAATGCTGTTAAAGGCGGATAAGTGGCAATCTGTCCTAACATATATAAATACGGACTGACCTCTTGTTTTTCTGTGGTATTCGTTTGGCCGAAACTACACGCCGCAAAACTGAGAATAAGGGTTATAAGTAGGCTCTTTTTTATGTGTTTCATTGTATCGTCTATACAAATTAACGTCAATGCGAAAGAATAGTATGATTCCCTGAACATTTTTTTATTTAGAATGTTTTAAAATAGTAGTTTTGCACGCTTTATGGCACATAAAATTCGCTTCATTTTCGAGAACCCAGACATTACATCTAAAGAGGTAGAATGTGATACAGGAGATTCTATTTTGGACGTTGCCCATGATAATGATATTGAGTTGCAGCACAATTGTGGGGCAGTCTGTGCATGCAGTACCTGTCATGTATATATAGAGGAGGGCATGGACAGTCTTCCTGAAATTACGGATAAAGAAGAAGATTTTATAGATCGAGCGATTAACCCCAGTATTAATTCAAGATTGGCATGTCAATGCAGCATATCACACGATTTAACTGTAACCATTCCAGATCAAAAACAATTTAATGGGCACTAATATGGAAAAATTTGAATTACCAATAGAGTGGTCGGATTATGAAGATATTGCCATTGCTTTACATGAGCGATTTGGTGATGACTTTAATGAAGGTAAGATTTACCGTATTCGGTTTACTGAATTATTAGTTTGGATTTTGGAAATCCCTAATTTTGTAGGAACCAAAGAAGATTGCAACGAAGGTCATCTTGAAATGATCCAGTCTAGCTGGGTTTATGAGTGGCGCGACAATCAATAACAAATTTTGTCTGAAATTTATCTAAAAAAGCTAAAACAAGTCAAGGTCTTTGTTTTTGACATAGACGGGGTACTTACCGACGGCAACATTTACGTCTCCGATTCGGGGACTTTCACCCGGTCAACAAGTGTAAAAGATGGTTATGCCTTAGTTAAAGCAAAAAGAGCCGGTTACAAGATTGTTGTAATTAGCGGTGGATCTGCCGAAGGTGTTAAAATCCGACTAAATCGTTTGGGTATTGAAGATGTTTTTCTCCATGTTAAGGACAAACTAGAAGTTTTAGATCAATGGTTGGCAGCAAATAAGTTGTCTAGATCAGCGTGTCTAATGATGGGCGATGATGAACCTGATTTACCCGTAATTCATGCCGTTGGATTTTCATGTTGTCCTGCTGATGCCGTTCAAAAAATAAAAGACACCGTAGACTATCAATCTCCCAACGTAGGGGGCAAAGGTTGTGTAAGAAACGTTATTGAAACACGTTTGAGATTATCAAACGACTGGTAATCAGCTGGTTGTTCCTTCATTTTTTTGTCAAAAATACTTTGCAATTCGCAAAAATTGCGCTTCCTTTGTATCGCCTTCGTGAGGAGGCATTTTTTCATGGTTAGTTTGGTTTATTTGCCCTGCTCATTAGAGCGGGGCTTCTTTTTTAAAGACGTTTTTAACCATATAGTATATATAACTATAAATATTCATTTCTTCTTGCAATTCGCAAGTAATTGATACTATCTTTGCATTGCCTTCGGAAGGAGGCATTTTTTCATGGTTAGTTTGGTTTATTTGCCCTGCTCATTAGAGCGGGGCTTCTTTTTTACCGTAAACCTGATCTAAAATTCTAAAAAATTCTTAGAAGCTTTTTGTGTAACACCCAACACTTGCTGTTGCATCACCTTAAAGATTGAATCGTTTTGCGTTGTGTTCACAAAAAAGGTGTTCCCTTTAATATCAAATACAACACAGCCATGTTCGTTTACCATTCCCGCACCTAAGACGTAGTGGTAAAATGCCTTTGAATTTGATGTATCAAAAACCGACTTACTGAACTGATATCCGGTTGGGAGTCCTTTCAAAATGCTCTCTTCTAACGAATACGGTATGTCTGTGTGCGAGCAATAGTGGCTATACTGTTTTGGTTTCTGAACAGCACCTCCAGTGATTAATAGTGGCACTCGGAATTTTCTTGGACTAAATAATACCAGATTACCCGGATTTTTTACTCCGTGATCCGCCGTTACAACAACAATCGTATTCTCCCATACTGGTGAACTTTTTAACTTATGCATGAAATCCCCAAAACAACTGTCCGTATAAAATATTGATTTGTAAAAATCAGAGGTTAAGCTATCAGAGGAAAAAGATACTGGTGGAATATCAAAGGGTTCATGACTACTCAACGTATACAGCGTTGCAAAAAACGGATCCTTTTGTGCTACCACATCCGAATAAAATGTATCGAACATATCTTCATCTCTTAAGCCCCATTTCCCCTTGCTTTCTGATGCCACGTCTATCCCTGAAACCAATTTGTCTACGTTTCCGCTGCTAAACAATAGCTTAATGTTGGCAAAGTCTAAATTACCCCCGTAGTAAAATGAGGTATGAAACCCAGCATTCTTAAAAGCGGAATAGACGTTGGGCACCTTCGACAGTTTGTTGGGGTGACTTAATAGTCGGGCATTAGGCAATGCCGGATATCCTGTAAACAAAGTTGTTAGACCTTTATCTGATCTATCTGCACTTGCGTAGCAATTATCAAACGAAAGGCCTGTAAGCATCCAATGATTAAGCTGTGGCGTAATCCCATCTATTCCTCCAATCGAAGAGACCACATTGGCTGTAAAGCTTTCCAACACAATCATTATAACATTGGTGTTGTCAGGAAATTGCATTTGCGATGTATCGTTTACGACAGGATAAGCCGTTCGATAGGCTCTCTCACAGGCAATATCATCCATAAAGTTAAAAGACTCAACCTTGGTTTCGGTGAGTGAAAACGATGCATTCCAAACCGGGTTAATTGCCAGGTGGTTTTCAAAAAGGTCGTTCGAAAAATAAACCTTACTTACGTTCATTGTTGCTACGTCAAACCCTCCTCGTATTGGTACAATTAACAGTCCGGACATCGCTAATGACCATATACTATCAACTCTTGAAACGGTATAAGATGCCATAATACGCATAACTATTAAGCGGTATAGGCGAATAGCTAAATACGCAAAGACGATTACCACACCAACTACCAGCAACCAATCGAGCCAGTTTGCTGAAGCAAGCGCTTCTTTTGGTGTTTTTAAGTAATCCAAAATTGACCGATCGATGTGATAACTCCAATAAGAATATAGGCGACTATTAATTACAATAAAGTTACACAGAATCATGATTATCAATATATTAACCGCATTTAGCAAATATGCAACACGCTTAAATAAAATCAAATTGGCGACCATCAGAATTATAACATTTGCCATAGTAAGATACCCGGCCATTGAAAAATCCATCAAGATGCCATGAAGTGAAGCCGAACCCAAAAGAGCAATGTTAAAACCCGTTGCGCCAAAATTGAATGCATAAAACAAAACACGTCCTATTAAAAAAACTAGCGTGTAAAACAGAAATACTCGAATGCATAGTTTTACTGTTTTCATGCTTCAAATCTTTTTAAATCAACTGACGCATCAAGCGCTTCTCCGTTCTCTATATAGTTATATAACATATTTGCGAGGCCGGGCGCCATAGACACTCCTTTGCTCCCTAATCCACTAAATAAAAATGTGTTCGGCTTTGTTGAATGAACTCCGAGCAACGGTCGTCTATCCTTAACCGCAGGCCTAATGCCCACTCTATGGTCTTCTACCGTCACGGCATTTGTGGTAAAATTTGACAATCGGTTCAAAATATCAGTTTTAGCTTCTTTTGTTTTAATCAGATTAATATTCCTCCAATCATAAGTTGCTCCTGCATAAAACTGGCTTTCTTTGGTTGGACATAGAAAACATCCTCCAACAAAAATATTGTCTTTTTCAAGTTCATTCGAACTTACTTCTAACACCTCTCCTTTCATAAGTGTAAACGGCAAATCTTTCCATGACATCGGATTAGCACCGGTGCAAAAAATCACCTTCTTGGCTTTAATGCCAAGTACGAGCGTATATTGATCCGTAGCATGCATCTCATTTTCTTTGATCTCAATTTCCGCAAATTGCTCCATTTTTATAAAATGATTCCGCACGAAATCTAAAAAAGAATTGGTGTCAAGTCGACCACCACCGCTTACTTTCATGCTCCCAAATGGTGCTTTAATACCCTGAAAACTAACGTTATCAAGTGCGTCTGACTCTATAAATCCGTGATATTTAGGATTAGACTGCTTTGCAGACCAATCGTTCTGTTCACCCACCGAACTAAAAATTCTAAAGATCGGATGCTTATGCAGAAAAGTGGCGTTGGACATTGTTTCCATCTCAGTATAGAATGACATCGCTTTTGGAAAAAAATTTGCAGCTTCCCATGTTAGTGTCATGCGCTTACCGGTAACGGGGTTCATTATCCCCGCTGCTATCCGCGAAGATGTGTTTTGTTTGGGGCTGTCCATTATATAAACTGATTTCCCGTGTTGTAAAAGCGTCATAGCCATAACAGAACCTGCGATTCCTTGCCCAACTATTAGATAATCATAAACTCCCTGATGCATCGGCCGCAAAGATACTTAGTTGTTGTTTACCGATTTCAGATTGATGGTTGTCTTTAAACCATTAAACAATTGCATTTTGAGGTTACTTTTGCCCGCAGTAATTCGTCGTGAAATTCGTACTAACATCTATATTATCACTTTTCATCACATCGGCTTGGGGTCAATTGTTTGACACCACAACGTATCATAATGATTTATCCTATTATACCACGGCCGACAACGTTTTACATTTCAATTTCAATCAACAAGAAGAAGATACACAGCTTCAGTTTGGACATCAAATTAAACATGACTTCGTTAATCGAGCTATAGTTTTAAACACTGGAAGAATTGCAAGTCCATCGCAATTTATCATGTACAACGAGCCGACCACAGACCAATTTCAATTGTCCACTCCACTGTTTACGAACTGGTTTTACAATTCAGACAGTATCCAATATTATCACTCTAAAACACCTAGAACAGACCTTACATATGCACAAGGAACTGGGAACTTGTTACACTTAGAAGCGACACATTCACAAAACATCGCCTCAAACTGGAGTTTTGGACTGCAATACAATCGGACCAAGTCTCATAACTTATTTTACAACAACTTACCTCAGTTTAATCAAGAAAGGATTACCAATTTATTTAGCACTTCAGTGTTTAGTCATTTTTATACACCCAATAGGAAATATGAGGTATTTGGCAATTTTGTAAATAGCAAAAACACTGTAAAAGAAACATTCGGCATTGCGAATCCTGCTGTCTTTAATCAACTATCTGGAAGGGAAAAAACTTTTGGTGGGGAAGCAAATTTCTATGACGCGTCCAATTTGTTTATTGACAGGACCTGGTCAATTACACAATTTTATCGCCCTGGTGAACGCACTGTTAAGCTTAACGATACGACTATCGTTGCTGACACAAATACGGGAAATATTACGTCACAGTGGTACCATAAATTAAAATACAGACGTCACATCAATCGATTCACTGATGGTGATCCGAACACAACACTTTTTCCGATTCGTCAGGTAAGTTTAGAGACACACGATTCTATATTTCATGGTGTTCTGTCCAATAAAATAGGACGCATTCAAAAATCAACAATTGGCTTGTTGGATTACTGGGCCCTACAAGAGTTCATTCAGGTAAAGCAACAATACTTTCACTCTAGTAGCTTTAACCATATCAGGTTCGGCGGTTCCATTAAGAAATTAGTTAACACCAGCGAACATACAGGATATGCACATGCATCTATATTGGGATTCTACGCGGGAGATATAAAAGCTACTTACACCTTTGAACCCACATTTAAAAAAACAGCGCTTATCACCCAAGTTGGTTTCACGAGTCGTCGCCCAGATTACAATGACCAATTTTTTGGAAGCAATAATTACTATTGGAACCATTCATTGAATAAAACGAAGACGACCAAAGCGCATTTCATGTTTGCGGACAAACTAAAGATCAATCGTTTTGAACTTGATTTATTTTCAATCGATCAGTATGTATATTATGACACCAATGGTGTTGTCCGGCAACATAACGCAGCTATTCAACATGTTCGCGGTAATGTGGTCGTTTTAATAAAATTCGCAAATTCTTGGTTTTGGAACCAGCAATTAACATATCAATATGCCACCAACGACGTTCTAGCACTTCCAGAATTTAGCACCAAATCCAGAATTTATAAAGAAGGTTTTTTGTTTAACAAAAATATGTGGGCGCGGGTTGGTATCGACATTCAATATTTTACACCATTTTCGGGAATAACGTATAATCCGATTGTTCGACAAATGACGCTTTCAAACAATGAAATAGGCGGTTACCCAATTATTGACTTCTTCATAAACAGTAAAGTCAAATCAATGGAACTTTATGTGTCAACAAAACATGTAGGTCAAGGGTATTTTATAAATGACTCATTCATGGCAGCAAACTATCCTCTGATAAGCAGAACAGTCCAGTTTGGCGTCAATTGGAGACTATTTGATTAAGACCCTGCTAATAACTGTAGCGTCCAAACTTCTACACGTTTATTTTGATCCGCCTCTGTTTCGCTTGTTGGATTGGGGTAGATCATTCTAAAATTACTCAACCCTTTATATGTCAATCGATCTTTATTAATTCCCCTAGAAATTAAATATCGAAAAACCGCTTTTGCTCGTTTATGGCTTAAATCATGATTGTAGACCCGCTGAAGGATATTCGCCTGCCTTGACTCCGAGAAGTTCATGTGACCTTGAATCTCAATATACATGTTTTGATCGTTGGTTAGCATCTTAACCAGTTTCTCTAGCTCTTGTTTTGCTTCAGGTTTAAAATTATCTGTATCCGTGTAAAAGTAGATATGATCATATCTCAGCTTTTGAACCACTGCTACAGGCTTTAGGTAGGCTTGAAGAAATAACGTATCGCCAACTTGTCTAACATCCTTCTCTTTCACCTCTATCGCCTGGTTCAAGAAGCCGGACTTTGAAAATGTAATCGCCAACGTTGGATACCGCTTGCGGTCAAATATGCTTGTTGCATTGCTACTTGTTCGTGAGAAGATATTTTTACTCTGTCGTTCAATAACATAGTCACAAGGAAGCCTGGTCTGAGTGTTTGCGTTATACGTCTGTATTTTTACGAACTTGGCGTCGCCACTTTTAACTTCTGCAACCTGTGGCGGAAAAGTCTCATCATCATAAACGATTGTAAGTAGGACACGTCTATTCTTATTCTTTTTAGCACATACCGGCTGGCTTTCACCAAATGCTCCAACTTTTATAATCTCCGGCTTAACGCCTTGTGAAAATAAATAATTTTGGGTGTTCGTAGCGCGTTTACCTGATAACTCGATATTGTAGGATAATGAGGCATCGCTATCCGTGTGCCCTTCGATATAAATTTCACGTACAATCTTTGGATGGATTTCTAAGAAGGCAATCCGAATACTGGTCTTTGATTCTGCGCTAAGTTTATCACCATTGGATGGAAAGTAAATGCTAACGGTTTTGTGATCAAAAGTTTGACCAATTGAATTTACAGCAGACAAAATCATTACAAAACCCAACATAGTTAAGATGTTAAATGACTTCCATATGTATTGCATTCTGACCATGCTATACTTGTATAACGCAAACTTAATGCCGAATATTTTCATGACCTATGACATGAAGCATACCCAATCACTATATTTGCAAAAATCCATAAATGACAAGCCCCAACCATATAGGTCAGGGCTTAAAATCAAAGATAAAATACTAAACTACTACTTATGATGAAAATTATTAACCATGTGCTCTTTCTCTCGAAAGTTACATCATAACTTAAGCGAAGTATATGCCAAGCTTATGACTACTGATTATCAATCACTTACATATTCCAAACTGACGAATGTGATTCATTTTGGGAAAAAGTTATCCATATATAAGAATATCGAACATTTTGACATCATTGTCTATATTTTAAAGGCATTCACACATAAAAATTTGTCCCGTTTTGGGATGACTGCAATGTCAATGTCAAATATTGAACAACACTATGCGCTATCCATAGCTTTCAGTAGATTTGTTCCAAATGGATAACAATTGGGACATATCTAGCTCAGAATCGCAACTTTTGTTTTCGGAAATATACGATTTGTCGCCTGTCACTGCTCACAATGACGTAGAAATAGCTACTAAAATACCCGCTGCTGAAACTGTGCCTAAAGACGTATACTTGGTCTGCGCCGATGCGCTTACGGAAGATATGTCAACGTTTTTAACCAAAGTAATGCAGTCGGTTAACAAAGTAGATCAAGATTACCAAATTGTATCACAAGGTGACGACGTACCGGCAAATACCAAGACGGTATTACATTTTGGACAAGGGGCCGCATTAAAAACGATGTATACGTTAGAAGAAGTTAACAATCAAATCCACTGTACGTTTGACTCCATAAAACTTATTATGAATGACAACCAAAAGAAAAGGCAGCTTTGGGAATGTCTAAAATCTGCATTTAAGCCGTCCCAATAATAGCCCACTGTCTTGTTTTGGGATTTATTCCTGTTTTACGGAAATACTAACTATCTGTTTATCAGTATTTTAATAATTTCATAGTGCCTTGGCATTACCTTTGCAATCCATTTGTCACTATGATTACTACGACTATGACAAACGAGATCAAAATTCTATTAATTGACGATCACGAAATCAACAGCTTGTTTACAGGTTACATGTTTACTAAGCTAGGGGTTCCGTTTGACGTTGCTACAAACAAAAAGCAGGCGTTGGAGTATATTACGACCAACACCTACACACTTGTTCTGCTCGACATTCAAATGCCAAACAGCGAAGGTTATGATGTTGCAAAATCTTTAAGGCAGATTAACGCAAAAGTTCCGATAATAGCATTCACAAGTTTACCCGAAGAAGAAGTACTTCCTAAAGCACTTCATTCTGGAATGAATGACTATATGCTAAAGCCTAAAGCAATGCAAGAAATATGGAGCATAATAACCAAGTTTAAGGAATCTGCTTAGGTTTTTACAAAACGCAGCTTTGCGAATTTAAGAACCAATTGTTTCTTACCGAATTGTTCAAATTCGATGGTGGCTTTCATATTCCCAAAGTCGCCGTCTAGGTCCACGACCTTCCCTTTGCCGAATCGTTGATGTTCCACTAGATCTTCGACCTTAATGGCCTTGGTATCGTCTGGCTCGAAATTTTCTATAGGTGGAGGTAAGATTTTGCTTGGTTGTTTATTATTCGAACGGCCATATTTATTTTGAAAATTAGGCTTCCCTCCTGCCTTTTTATCGCCATCTCCTGTTTGGTTAAACCGCTGTTTATTTTGATCATTTTTCTTCGCAAATGTCTTTTTATCTAGCTCAATAAAATCATTTAGAATCTCACCAATAAATCGACTAGGCTCACAAGGCAATAGTTGTCCAAACCGAAAACGTGAATTGGCGTAGGATAAGGTCAATTTTCTTTCAGCCCTTGTCATTCCAACATAAAACAAGCGACGTTCTTCCTCTAAATCCTTTCTACTCCCGCTACTCATTTGTGAAGGGAAAAGATTTTCCTCCATGCCAGAAATGTATACGTATGGAAACTCTAGTCCTTTGGCTGAATGAATAGTCATTAAAGAAATGTGATCGTCTGACCCGTCATCTTTGTCTGCATTCGTAACCAACGCAATGTCCTGAAGATAAATCCCGAGATTTTTATCAAGCTCAGATGTATCGTCTTCAACAAATTCTTTAATCCCATTCAAGAGCTCAACTACATTCTCATACCTGCTTATCCCCTCAACCGTCTTATCGTCGTATAGGCTTTTCAATATACTTGTAGACTTGGCTATATGCATAGCCAGTTCATATGCATCGCTGGTTGCAAGCATCGTAGTAAAGCTTTTTATTTTCGTCGCAAAATCTAAAAGTCTTGTTTTGGCCGAACCTAAGTTTGGAAATACTTCTGCGTTACATACGATTTCCCACCACGGAACTCCTTGTTCGCTTGCGTGTAATTGTATCTTATCTAAGGTTGTTTTGCCTATTCCTCTTGCTGGATAGTTTATTACCCGTTTTAAGCTCTCTTCATCTTTGTGGTTTACGGTTAGTCGTAAGTATGCTAAAAGGTCTTTCACCTCTTTTCTTTGGTAAAAAGATAGCCCGCCATAAATCCGATAAGGAAGGTTCAGTTTTCGCAACGCTTCCTCCAAACTTCGGGACTGAGCGTTGGTTCTATATAAAATGGCAAAATCAGTATGACTTGCCTGATCTTTCATTTTATCCTCAAAACTCGACTGTGCAATGAATCGCCCTTCCTCATTGTCTGTGACCGCTCGAATCACCTTAATCTTTTCCCCTAGTTGATTAGAAGTCCAAACTTTCTTTTCTAATTGATCTTTATTTTTAGCAATTATTGAACCGGCAGCGTTTACAATAGTTTGCGTTGAACGATAATTCTGTTCGAGTTTAAAAACCTTTAAATCCGGATAGTCCTTTTCAAAGTTTAAAATATTTCGAATTGTTGCACCTCTAAATGAGTAAATGCTTTGTGCGTCATCTCCAACAACACAAATGTTTTCGTTTACAGCAGCTAGTTTCTTAACGATCATATATTGGCAGTGATTCGTATCCTGATACTCATCTACCATTACATACTTGAATTTGTGCTGATACTTATTCAAGACGTCAACGTGTTTGGTAAACAACTCAAACGTTTTCAACAACAAATCATCGAAGTCCATAGCCCCAGCCATAAAGCACCGCTTCGCGTAGAGGTTGTAAATTTTAGCAATTTCGGGTTTACCACTCACAGCGTCGTAAGCATTCAGCTCGTCTGCGTTTTGATACATTTTATGTGTAATCAAACCGTTTTTAGCAGCACTAATTCGATTTAAAACAACATTTGCTTTATATGCCTTGTCGTCGAGTTTAAGTTCTTTAATTATTGTTTTTAGCAGACTCTTGGAGTCATCTGTATCGTAAATCGTAAAATTTGAAGGATACCCCAGTTTGTCGGCCTCAAATCTTAATATTTTGGCAAAAACGGAGTGAAATGTGCCCATCCATATGTTTTTGGCCTCAGATCCTACAACTTTTTCAATACGTTTCCGCATTTCTTTTGCAGCCTTGTTCGTAAACGTTAAAGCAAGAATATTGAAAGGGTCAATCCCAGTCGCAATCATATGCGCAATTCGATAGGTGAGCACCCTAGTTTTGCCGGATCCAGCACCAGCAACGATCATAACAGGCCCTTTGGTCTGAAGTACTGCTTCGCGCTGTGGGTCATTTAACCCCTTAAGATAGTCTGCGTTTTGTTGCTGATCCATATTTCAAAAGTATAGGCACCAAAAATCCGTTCTTGCGAAAATTGGTCATTGTTATCAACATTATCCGCAAAAGTTTTACAAATTTGTGCCAACAAGTAAAACATTGAAATTTACAACAACCAACATACCAGGTCTCGTCATTATACAGCCTAAGGTTTATGGTGATCATCGTGGTTACTTTTTCGAGAGCTATAGTGCGACATCATTTAAATCTGAAGGACTGGATCTGAATTTTGTACAAGACAACCAATCGCTGTCAAACAAAGGCGTATTAAGAGGCCTTCACTTTCAGAAACCACCATACGAACAGGGGAAACTAGTGCGTGTTATAACTGGTGCTGTTCAAGACGTAGTTGTTGATATTCGAAAAGACAGTCCTACTTACGGCCAGTCTTTCAGCATTCGACTAACCGAGGAAAATCAAACCGTGTTATGGATTCCGCCTGGGTTTGCACATGGATTCTGTACGCTAGAAGATCAAACTATTTTCACCTACAAATGCACTGAATTATACTATCCTGAGAGTGAAGATGGCCTGATGTACAACGACCCGATGTTTAATATCGACTGGGAGCTTGATTCCGTACAACTTTCGGATAAAGATAAAATACTCCAAGCATTCACCTCTTTTAAATCGCCATTTTAAATGCCCACATTGGATAAAAACATAGAAGACTTAGTCTTAAAACTTGAAGAGAAGTATAAACGGATGGGGCAAGATTTGGCATCCTATCTGGAAGGTCGATTGTATGAAAACTATGTCCCCTATTGGGATTATGTCCACCTTGACACCCTCTTAACCCTTCAAAAGCCAAAGACAGATATCCCCGATGAACATATATTCATCATGTATCACCAAGTGACAGAATTATACTTCAAAATGATCTTGCACGAGGTTGGTCAAGTGGCCGCTGAACCTTTGGTTACCAAAGAATACTTAATTGAAAAATTAAATAGAATAAACAGATACTTTATAATTCTCACTGACTCATTTACTGTGATGAGTGAAGGAATGGAACAGCAACAATTTCTGGAATTTCGGATGGCGCTTTTGCCCGCTTCTGGCTTCCAGTCGGCGCAGTACCGCATGGTTGAAATCGCATCGACAGACTTTGTACATTTGGTTGGTAAAGATTTTAAAGACCAGTATACCAGGAACTCTGATATTGAAGAAATGTACAAGCACATATATTGGCAGGCTGGAGCAACAGTTTTGTCTACTGGAGAAAAGACATTGACCTTGGTGCAGTTTGAGAAGAAGTACAATGATGACTTGATTCAGATGGCTGTTGACTATAAAAACACAAATATCTGGGCGCGATATAAGCAGCTTTCTAAAGATGATCAACAAGATCAAAAGTTAATCGCAGCCATGCGAAATATAGACCTGAATGTAAATGTAAACTGGCCTTTGGCACATTATAAGACAGCCGTTACATACCTACAAAGAAATCCAACGGATATTGCTGCAACTGGAGGCACAAACTGGCAAAAGTACCTTCCACCGAGATTTCAAAAACGTATTTTCTATCCAGGTTTATGGAGTGAGGATGAAATAAAGGAATGGGGGAAAACTTGGGTGCGTCAACATGTTTCAGACATAAAATAACTATTCTTCACCAGTTATTTTTTTGTCTTGTTTCTTAAAGTCGCCCCTTTTCCATGCTTCAAAAAATTGAGCCCAAGCGAGCGGGTTTAATAAATTATTTGGGGCTATTTGCCCTACTGAGTAATAGGCACGGGCTTGTTGTTGTAGATGATATTTACCAGCTTCTCGCCCATCAGCGCTAAGCGCTTCACTTTCTTCCTTCAATTTGTCGCGTTCAAGATTTTTACGCGCACGTTCCATGTCGTCGTCTGGGATGTTCGCTTTCACAAAATAGTAATCAAACATCTCTCGTTTTGGCAGTGGTGTGATAATCGAGACGTCTAGGAATACCGTGTCTGCCGTCATCAACTTAATCATCGAATACTTTTGTTTCTTCAAGGTATCGGATAATATGTAATATGATTTCTTAAAACCAATACAACTGAAGTCTATGGTATCCCCTTTATGGGCTACGAAATTAAAATAACCATTATAGTCACTATAGCTGCCTGTCTTTGTTCTCCGAATAACAACACTTACGTATGGAATCCCAATCAAACTGTCTGAAGTCATTACTACTCCAGAAAACTGCACTAGATTCGCATTCTTCTCAGTACTATCCGTTTCATGCGCGCTGACACCACATATCCCACCAATAAAAGCTATAAGAAGGAAAATTATTTTCGTTTTCAAAGATGTTTTTATTTACAGTACGAATGAGGTTATAAAAGGATACCTGCTAAAATAGCAAGAACAACCCAAATTGGAGTTGGAATCTTAAACTTACTCAGCATAAGTGACAGTACAATAACCAATCCAATGTCAAAAAAGTTTATAAAATCGACGAGTTGTAGGTTTGTATAGTGAAAACTATTCGGTTTAATCCAATTGAATCCCACTGGAAGAAAAAGCAAATACCCCGCTGCAAGTACCAGTCCAGCAGAAACTGCAATTACGCCGTCTAGCGATCTTTGAATGATTTTGTAACTTTTAATACTGTCCCACATTGGATACACGAAAAATATCATCAACGTACCTGGAAGGAAAATACCTATAGTACCAACAATGCAACCAAGAATCTGATTTGAAATGCCGCTATCGCGCATAATTAAACCTCCGCAATACGTTGCAACTGTAAAAATTGGACCTGGCACAGCCTGATTTAATCCAATACCGGTTAGGAACTCATCTGGTTTTATCCAGTTGTTAAATTGCACAAATTGGTCGAACATCATTGGGACCAAAACATTTCCTCCTCCAAAAACCAAAGAACCAAATCTAAACATGTTCTCGAATAAGATAAAATGCTGATTTTTAGTCACTTTACCTAAAACCGCAGCTAAAATAAATATACCTGCAAAGACAATTAAGTAGGTCCACTTCGTCTCTATTTTTGGCCTTCGACCCTTATCTTGTATAGTGGTTTTATGCTCTTTTTTGTTCAAGAAATAACTAACAACACCCCCTCCAACAATTACAAAAGGGAACATCCATGGTGTCTTTACATATTGCTCAAGTGGATGCCTTAGTAGGGCTACGATAATAAAAGCAGCAAGCATAAGGATGAGCTTCAGTCTACCCTTGGTGACCTTCTTGGCCATACTAATCCCAGCCGTGACAACAAATGCAACAGCCAAAGGTTGAATGAATCGAAAGACTTTGTTCGTCACTTCCACATCCAACCAAACAAAAAGAAAAGAACAAATGGTCATGAAAATGAAGGCTGGAAATATCCAGACGATTAACGTTAAAAACGCCAACACAGGACCACCAAACTTATACCCCATTGAGGTAATGGTTTGTGTGCTGCTAGGTCCAGGCAACATTTGGGCAAGCGAGTACAACTCCAACAGCTCATTGTCTGTTAAATACCGTTTGCGCTCAACCATTCTTTTTTGAAACAAAGCGATGTGCATAGCTGGACCTCCGAAAGCGGAAAGCGCTAGAACCAACACGTCCTTTAGAAATATGAACCGCTTTATTTTTTTTACTTTTGCCCCGCCTGAAGCCATAACACCAAAAGATAAATCTAAGACAAAAATATGACGAAGTCAAAAAAAGGAGCAGTTTTGGTCCTATGTGTTATCACCATTATCTTAACGCTTGGCCTTTCTAGCGGATGTAATAGCATTGATGACGCATATATAACACGGCTTGACACGTTAGATCAGAAGTTAAATCTGACCTATAAATATCTCAGTATTGATTTTGCTACAATTCAAAATAGAGAAATCCGTATTTCCCGAGAGTTACACCATGTTAGTAAATATTACGACCAAACATACACCGAAGAACTGGGTAATAATCTGACAAAATATAAAGGTATCAAAAAGGTCTATTCAAATTTTCTTAACCAGTATCCCAAACGTTTCGATGAGTTGAAATCTTTAGAAAAGCAGGTTGCCAACTTAAGGATTTCAGTGAACGATGGTGACCTATCAAAAACTCAGTTTAAAGAATATTACCAAACTGAGTTGAATGACATTAACTCCAACTTGCAATTTTCCGAAAAACTAAATCGATCAATTCACGCTCTAGAGCCTGACTATCAAAGAATTAGTGAAGAGGCATTCAACATATTATCCGATTTATCGGGTCGAAATGACGAATATAGGACCGTTTTTGAGCGTGATTCTATTGCACAATAAGAGTTTATCCATACGTTTATTCCCCTTAAATAATTGGGTTATTTATCCTTAAAATAACTGTTATTTTTGCCGCATATTTTAAATAGTGCAAGATGCAATTAAACGTAAATCAAATCGATTTCTTTAAAGATCGACACAATGGTCCGTCGAAAGCAGACCAAGAAGAAATGCTGGCCGCCATTGGCGTTAAAAGTTTAGATGAACTTATTGAACGAACCATCCCTGAGGACATTCGATTAAATAGAACATTAAACATTTCAAAGGCAAAAAGTGAACAAGCTTATCTAGCAGATTTAAGGAAACTTGCTGGTAAAAATAAAGTGTTCAAAAACTATATTGGAATGGGGTATTACAATACCCATACCCCAGCGGTTATACTACGAAACATCATGGAGAACCCAGGATGGTATACCCAGTATACACCATATCAAGCTGAGATTGCACAAGGAAGACTTGAAGCATTGCTAAACTACCAAACCATGGTTATGGATTTGACAGGTATGGAATTGGCTAACGCGTCTTTGTTAGATGAAGGTACTGCTGCTGCAGAAACGATGACAATGTTTCATAACGTTTGCAAACGCAAGGAAGCCAATAAGTTTTTTGTTGACAACAATATATTCCCGCAATCTGTCGACATCATTAAAACGCGTGCACTACCAGTTGGAATAGAGTTGGTTTTTGGCGATTTCAATACTGTAGCTTTAGATGAATCCTATTTTGGCGCTATCCTTCAGTATCCAGATTCAAACGGAGAAATAAGAGATTATAAGAGCTTTACAACAAAAGCACACGAAACTGGCGTTTTGGTTGGTGCAGTTGCTGACCTTATGGCGTTGACCTTACTTACTTCTCCTGGTGAATGGGGAGCTGATGCTGTTGTTGGGAATACACAACGATTTGGAGTACCATTAGGATTTGGAGGCCCACATGCTGCGTACTTCGCGACCAAAGATGCCTACAAGCGTCAAATACCTGGTCGAATCATTGGAGTGAGTAAAGATGCCACAGGTAAGCGTGCCCTTCGGATGGCCCTTCAAACGCGGGAGCAACATATCAAACGTGACAAGGCAACATCAAACATTTGCACAGCGCAAGTCTTGTTGGCAATAATGGCTGGCATGTACGGTGTGTATCATGGACCGGATGGATTAAAAAGAATTGCAGGAAAAATTCATGGCTTGACTAAAGTCTTGAATGAAGCTATTCGTAAGTTGGGATTCACCCAAAGTAATGGTCAATACTTCGACACTTTGCGTGTTGATGGATTATCACCAGACGACATAAATACGTTAATCGCGCATGCCGAGTCTAGCGAAATAAACTTTAGAAACGGTGGCGACTTTATTGGGATATCCGTGGATGAAACAACGGAACTTGGTGACATTCAAACTATCGCCGATTGTTTTGCTGGTCTAAAAGGACAGTCCATTAATGTTTCTGATTTGGCAGAAGATTTATCGTTGGATTGGGACAAACAGTTTGTTCGCACCTCTGACTTTATGACCCATGAAGTATTTCATTTGTACCATATAGAGCATGAAATGCTACGCTACATAAAACGCTTAGAGAATAAAGATTTATCTCTTACGCATTCCATGATATCATTGGGAAGTTGTACAATGAAATTGAACGCTACTTCTGAAATGATTCCTGTTACGTGGCCTGAATTTAATGCAATTCACCCATTTGTTCCAAGAAACCAAGTGGATGGATATTATGAGATCATTGAAGAACTTGCCGCTGATCTTTCGGAGATTACTGGCTTTGCGGATATGAGCCTTCAACCAAACTCTGGCGCCCAAGGCGAATATGCAGGTTTAATGGTCATTAGAGCCTATTTCGAAGACCGAGGAGAGTCGCATCGCAACATTGCGCTTATTCCTGCTAGTGCTCATGGCACGAACCCTGCAAGTGCTGTTATGGCTGGCATGAAAGTGGTTGTTGTAAAAACTTTGGACAACGGCTATATTGATGTTGATGATCTAAAAGAGAAAGCAGCAATTCACAATGACAACTTAGCTTGTTTGATGGTGACTTATCCATCTACAAATGGAGTGTACGAAGAAACGATTCGTGAAATCACTTCCATTATACACGGACATGGTGGTCAAGTATACATGGATGGTGCGAATATGAATGCACAAGTGGGTTTAACTAATCCAGGTTTAATCGGTGCTGATGTATGTCACCTAAACTTGCATAAAACATTTTGCATACCTCACGGAGGTGGTGGCCCAGGGATGGGTCCAATTGGAGTTGCAGCGCATTTAGTGCCATATCTTCCAGGACATGTAGTTGTAAAAACAGGTGGTGATAAAGCCATGTCTGCAATATCAGCAGCTCCGTTCGGAAGTTCTAGTATATTACTAATATCATATGCCTACATCAAAATGATGGGTGCTTTGGGATTGGTAGAAGCTACAAAAATTGCCATTCTCAATGCAAATTACATTAAGGCGCGATTGGATGGTCCATACCAGCTTTTATATACTGGAAAAGGAGGAACAGTAGCCCACGAAATGATTGTTGATACACGCGTTCTTAAAGCAGACTCAGGAGTTCAAGTTGAGGACATCGCGAAGCGTTTGATGGACTATGGATACCATGCTCCAACAGTATCGTTTCCAATTGCAGGTACTTTAATGGTTGAACCTACAGAATCTGAAAGTAAAGAAGAATTGGATCGTTTCTGTGACGCATTATTGTCTATACGAGAAGAAATCAAAGCCATTGAAGATGGTGTATACTCGCAGGAAGACAACTTACTCGTAAACGCACCGCATACAGCTGAACGTGTTATGGCAAATGATTGGTCACATAAATACACTCGAGAAATGGCGGCATACCCAAGACCATGGGTAAAAGATAAAAAATTCTGGCCAAGTGTTTCCCGTATTGACAATACATATGGTGACAGAAACCTAGTTTGTGCTTGTTTGCCGCTTTCAGAATACGAAGAGGCAGAGGCATAATTTTATAAGACTGTAAATAAAAGCTCGGGTAGTCAAACTCGGGCTTTTTTTATGTTTCCTCTAACATCTTTTCAGAACCACTTGTTGTTAAATCATCCGGTTTTAAATTGTCAATTTCTGTCTCATAAGCCTTAATTTTCTTTTTCAGCTGTTTGACCTGATAATAAAAATAAAGGGTGGTATAAACGAATACAATACATAGTAAAAACAGCGTCGTCTCTCTGTCTTGAAATAAAGATATGTACGGGGTGCCTAGTATTACCATAATTTGAAACGTTTGGTTAAAGGTACGATAATCCAAGAATTTCAATTGTACTAACGAATGTTCCCTATTTGTAATACGTTTGCATTTGAAGTGACTCATGAAGACGGCAACGATTAAGCATATCAAAGATGAATTGACGCACCTGACGGAAGCTCAGCTAATCGACCTTTGTCTGCAATTGGCTCGATTCAAAAAAGAGAACAAGGAGCTTTTATCTTACCTTCTATTTAATGCTTCGAACGAAGTACATTTTATCTCAGGAGTAAAAGAACAAATGCTTG
>JBLING010000012.1:0-20351 GCA_047639155.1 bacterium | reverse complement strand
GGCCAAACAGGAGTCCAAAAAACTCGGGAAATCCCTTACGTCTTCGTGTTTTCCCATGAAATGAAAAACAAAGTCATTTTGATGAATAGGGGATTGAACGGATTTTAGAAATGCTCTTGTGGGCTTCTCATTTTCAACAATAAACTCGTCAATACTGTGAATTATTTCCAAGTTAAACTTGGGAAGAAAATCGACATTCCCATTGCCAAGAAAATTCGGAATTAAATATAGTTTCCCGTATTTCGTTGCCATATTTAAAGCAGGTCTTCAGCTATCTGAATGGTTTCGTATAGGTAAATATCCTTCCGCAAAGATTTGTGCCAATCTTTGGCGCGAACCGCTTTTGTAGAGTCTGCTTTTAGTTCTTCAGCATCTTCCTTTAAAGTTATAATAACCATGGCATCATAAGGCTTGAACAACTTTGAATACACATCCGATATTTCTTTTTGCGCTTTAATCTCTGCTTGGTACGCCTCAAGATTTAAAGTGAAGACATGTTTGTCGCGTTGTGTTTTCCAGCGCTGTGCATTAACATCGATTTCGGTAAAAACCGTATTGGCATTAATCCTTTTTTGGCTTTCGCTGATTACATTTTTAAACTTGGGTTTATCCGTTACATCTACAACGTAGTTGGTAGATTCAATCTTGTCCCAAGCCAGGCTATTGTCTTGTTCTTTTTCTCCCGTTGGGATATAGGTGTAATTATCAGGCCAAATAATGTCAGGTGTAACACCTTTCAACTGTGTAGTGCTTCCGTCTATTCTATAAAACTTTTGTGTTGTGATTTTTAAAGCACCTAAATCTGGGTAGCCGGTTCCGCGAAGACTTCGGTTTAAGTCAAAAAACTGTTGAACACTTCCCTTACCGTGTGTTGTATGAGAACCAACGATAATGCCTCTGCCATAATCTTGGATCGCAGCAGCAAGTATTTCGCTCGCTGAAGCACTGAACTCGTTCACCATAATTATTACGGGCATGTCCCATATTTTTCCGCTATTGTCGTCCTCTAATATTCGAGGGGGGTAGTTTCTTGCCTTAACTTGAACCACTGGACCTTTGTCAATAAAATATCCCGCTATTTCAACAACATCAGTTAAAGAACCGCCACCATTGTTTCTTAAATCGAATATGAGCGATTTAGCTCTTTCTTTTTGAAGCTTCTTTAGCTCCTTTTTAACATCTTTAGAACACGAGCGTCCACCGTCACCATTAAAATCAGCGTAAAAACTGGGTAGGTGTAAGTATCCCACTTTTTTGTTCGACTCATCTTTTAACATAACTGATTTAGCATATGTTTCTTCCAATTGTACGATGTCTCGAATTATGGGAATAATTTTAATTGACCCGTCTGGTTTTTGAACGGTTAACCGAACTTCAGTTCCTTTGTCTCCACGAATTAGTTTAACCGCATCATCGATTCTTGCATTAACAATGTCGACAGCTTCTCCTTTGCCTTGCGCCACTTTAAGTATTAAGTCATTGGCTTTTAATTCGCCTTGTAAAGCAGAAGGAGAACCAGGTACTATGGAAGTTACACGGATGTAACCATCTTTTTCTTGTAATTGGGCCCCAATGCCTTGCAATTGGCCGCTCATACGTATGTCGAAGTTCTCCTTATCCGCTGGTGGAAAATATGTTGTATGCGGGTCGTACAATGTGGTTATCGCGTTAACGTAAGTAGACAGTCTCTCCTTACGATCGAGTTTGTTTAATCGAACAAACCAATCGTTGTGACTTTTTAACACCGCTTTACGCGTTTCTTCTTCGATTACTTCAAAGGTTTTTAATTCTTCTGTATTTGAAGAATCCTTTGCTTTGGCTTTTTGAATATCAAGTGCTGTGGCAACTCTAGTCATGACGTTATACTTCAAATACTTGCGCCATCGTTCTTTCATTTCCGCTTCATTTGCTGCAAAAGGAAGGTCTTCACCAAAATCAACACTACCATTTAGGGTAAAGTCAAACGGCTCAGCTAAAATTTCTCTGTAGTATAACTGGCATTGTTCAACGCGTTTGTTGAGCATGGTGATTGTGTTGTCAAAAAACACATATGTTCCTGCCATCGTTTGATCGTCAATTTGATTTCGGTTTACTTCTAGTTGTGTTACGTCGGCCGCTAAAAGAAACCTTTTATTTCCATCAATATAATCAAGGTAGTGGTCGAAAGCCTTTGAGCTTAAAGCGTCGTTCATTTCCAACGGGGCAAAATGCATATAATCAAGGTTTTCCTTAATTACCTTCATTAGTACTTCTTCGCCTGTGTCGTTTTGCTTGAGTAAAAATCCCCAACTAATTAAAGCAGCTGGAACAACCACCATACATATTTTTATAAACTTTCTCATTCTCTACTTTTTATGTTGTTGGTTTATACCGCAAAACAAGCAAATTTTATGCTAAAGTATGTTGCCATTCATTACCAATCTAAACTTTCAACGTAAGTTAAGCCCAAAGGTTGTGTGAATGTTGGTTTTTTCGATGTTTAAGGATATTTGACCGATTAAATATTGACACATTTTTAAAAGTTCTTTATTTGCAGTCTATATGTCTAAACACAGAAAAATGAAGCAACTTAAAGTAGTAGCGATAACGGCGGTATTGTTGATAGGTTTACAAAGTATTACCAAGGACAAACCTGGGGACAAATCAAACCCCAAGGCATTCGACTTGAAAAACATAAATGCCGAAGAAAACGCTTGCGGCAATTTTTACGGGTATGCCATTGGAAATTGGCAAAAGATGAATCCAATTCCTCCAACTGAAGGAAGGTGGATGAGCTTTAATGTACTGGCTCAGGAAAACAGAGATAAAATTCAAGGCATATTGGATCAGGCGCTATTGTCCAAAAACCCGGTTAAGGGGACTGACCTACAATTGATTCAAGACTTTTATAAGTCGGCGTTGGATACCGAAACTAGGAACAAAAGAGGTTATGAGCCTTTAAAGCCAATGTTGGAGTACATTGATAACATCATGGACACAAGAGAGTTGAACATGGCTTTTGTTAAATTGAGAAAAATGCGTGTTTCAACTCCAGTAGCATTGCATGTAGGTGTAGATCCAGAAAATAGCCGCGAACACATTATTAATGCAAGCCAGTCTGGCTTAACCCTTGGGGATAAAACATACTACCTAAAGGAAGAACTAAAATTTGTTGAGATACGTGTTCAGTATGTAGAACACATACAGGACATATTTAATTTGGCGGGAATTGAAGCAGAAAATAGCGGCAACCGCATTTTGGATCTAGAAACCAGGTTAGCAGCTATTAGTTGGGACCGTAAGGATTTACGTGATGCAGACAAAACCTATAACAGAATGCATATTGACGAGTTCGACAATGGGTTGCTGAACCTTGATATTAAAGGCATGCTCACTGAAATGGGCTTAAGGGACGTGGTTGAATTGGTTGTTGGCCAAGTCAGCTTTTATGAGGAATTAGATATGTTGATGCATGAAGTGACGCTAGAAGACTGGAAATTATACTTAAAGTGGCACGTTTTTTCAAGTTTTTCGGCACACATTAACGAAGAATTTGAACAGAAAAGCTTTGAATTTTTCAGCATGACATTGCAGGGTGTAAAGGAAATGCGTCCAAAAAAAGAGCGAATTTTAAGAACGATTGACGGAAATCTATCAGAACCATTGGGTAAACTTTTTGTGCAGCAATATTTCCCTAAAGAGTCTAAGGAGTACATGAGTGAGTTGATTGAAAACTTGCGTGGAGCATATAAAGAAAGCATTGATAACCTAACTTGGATGGGAGATTCAACAAAAGCAAAAGCACAAAAAAAACTGGCGTCTTTTACGTATAAAATTGGATATCCAGATGAATGGAAAGATTATTCGAAACTTGATATTTTGCCGAATGAATATCTCCAAAACATTTTAAATTTAGCGGCATTCAGATATGACCAAATGATTGATAAATATGGGAAGCAGGTGAATAAAAAGGAGTGGCACATGTCACCCCAAATGGTAAATGCGTATTACAATCGAAGTGGTAATGAGATTGTTTTTCCAGCAGGCATTTTCCAACCCCCCTTTTTTCATCCAACATTTGATGACGCCATTAATTACGGTGGGATTGGTGCCGTTATTGGTCATGAATTTACCCATGGCTTTGATGATCAAGGCGCAAAATATGACTGGGATGGCAACAAGAATGATTGGTGGACTGCAGAGGATAAAGAAAGATTTAATGCTTTAACCAAACGACTTGCGGAACAATACAGCAGTTATGAAGTACTTCCAGGGGAGTTTGTAAATGGTCAATTGACGTTGGGTGAAAACATTGCCGATTTAGGTGGACTAACCTTGGCATATATGGCGTGTGAAAAAGTGATGGCAACAAAAGATGATCCGATGATCGACGGATTTACTTGGCAACAGCGATTTTTCTTGGGTTGGGCGAATGTTTGGAAGGGCAACATCACAGACGAAGCGTTGAGAAATAGAATTTTAACCGACCCACATTCACCAGGAGAACAACGTGTTATTGGGCCTTTGGTAAATATTCCAGCGTTCCAGGAAGCATTTGGTTGTGCAGGTTCGTTAATGTCCAAACCACCCGAAGAACAAATTAAAATTTGGTAGGTCCTTAGTTTAAACAACTTAGGTAATAAACCAAAGTTGCGCCATAAATGTTGATGTTTTGATTGTGTAAAATATCCACTGATGTGGTTAAAGCCTAATTCATTCAGATTACCTTTGCACCATGTTTCGGACATTACCAATTCTACTTTTTTTAGCTCAATCAACAGGCGTTTTTGCGCAGGATACCATTCGGTTTATGCACTATAACTTGCTGAATTATCGCAACACAACAGGGCAATGTACAAACAGCACGAACAATCCAGAAACAAAGGAAGAACACCTTGAAACCATCGTTGCCCATGTTAAACCAGATATTTTAACAGTGAATGAAATGGGGGCAAATTGGTTAAATCCAAACAAGTTGTTGACGAACTCCCTCAACAAAAATGGTGTTTCACATTATGATCAAGCCGAGTTTGCGAACAATAGCTTTAGCAGTTTAACAAACATGTTGTTTTTTAATAGCAACAAACTAGAGCTTCACAGTCAAGTTGCGTTGGACAAAGACGTCGACGACCAAGACTTAGTAAGGGTTATTGACGGGTATACGTTGTTCGTCAAGAATGGAGCATTGAAAACTGGAGATACGACCTTTTTGACAGTTTTTGTGGCACATTTAAAAGCAGGTTCTGGCTCATCAGACAAGGAAAAGAGGGATAAAATGGCCGGTGCAGTGATGGAGCATCTTAAAAATAACCACAAATCACATAGTTACTTCTTTGCAGGTGATTTTAACATTCAAACCCAGAGTGAAGCGTGTTATCAAACCTTAACCAAGAATACAGCAACGGCAATACGATTCTACGATCCCAAAAACGCCCCAGGAAGTTGGAACAACAACAACCTGTATGCAAACTTACACACGCAAAGCACACACGACGGAGACTCGAGAGGAGGCTGTTTTAGTACAGGTGGAATGGATGACCGGTTTGACTTCATACTCTGCGGAAAAGAGGTAATGGATGGAAAGTATGGTGTTCAATATATCGACGGTACGTATAATGCATTTGGACAAGACAGTCGGCGGTTTAACGGCAACATTAAATATCCAGCGAGTAATATCATTCCTTCAAATGTTCAAAACGCTTTGTACGAAATGTCTGACCACTTACCGGTGGTAATGAATGCTTCTGTTAAAGACAATAGTGTTGGTGTAACGCATAGCACTACAAAGGTTGAAAAATTGGTAATCAATTACATAGGTTCAGGGAAGATTGAAGTAAATCTACCTTCAGGTGTAGATTTTGATAACATAGAATTAACCGACGTTACGGGAAAGGTAATTTCGACGATTAAAAACCCAAAGAACACCAAATGGGTCATATCAACAGAGGGCTTGCCAAATGCAGTTTATTTTGTTAAGGCCAGCACCACTAGAGGGGCAGTTTTTACGCAAAAAGTTGCGTTATAAGGTACTAAAATGAACGCGTTAAGCAATATCATATTGGTTGGACTAATGATGCTAGTTCAAGAAGCCAAGAGGCAATATGACTTTCACAATAAGCCTTCATTAGAAAAATGCGGATATGTAGGTGGGAGTTACTTCTTCGGCGACATCGGCGGCCGACAAAACAATATTATTACTGGGTTATGAAGAGATAGACTTTAGCGCTACCAAGCCCTCAGTTGGCGTTGGGCAAAGGAAGAATTTTAATAAATTTATTGCCCTTCGTGTGGGAATGAGTTATGCTTTTCTAGCGCAATCTGATGCTAAATCTTATTCTGATAGTCGCTTACCTCGAAACTTAAGTTTTAGAACCCATATTTACGAAGCGGCTGTCTTGACAGAGTTTAGGGTTGCAAAATTCAATATGAATACGAAGAGCCGTAAGAGCAGTTGGGGATATTACATATTTGGCTGAGTTGGTGGATTCTATTTCAACCCCAAAGCGAAGTATAATGATAAATTTATTGTGTTACGACCTTTGACTACTGAAGGGCAAGGTTTAAAGCCTGGCACGAAGCCATATTCGGAAATTGCTTTGTCTATCCCAGTAGGTGGTGGATTGCGTTATGGTTATGGTTTTGGAAGATCGTTTTTTATCGAAAGGGGATATCGCGTTACGAACACCGATTATATTGATGATGTTAGTACAAGTTACTATTCAAGAGAGGAGCTTCTGATTAATAGGGGCAAGGCTTCATCCGCGATGAGTTATAGAGGTGAGGATCCAACATATCCTGAAGGACGTAATCGAGGAAACAGGTTTAACAAAGACAGTTTCCTCCTTATTAACTTTGGTATTTCAGCACCATTAAAAAGCCGCAAACCAACCCGATTTCACGGTCGTTGAAGCAGGTTTTACGGAAAATCCAAAAAGTACCACGAAAAATAATTGGCTCCATACTATTAATTATTAGTCCCAATTAACAACAGCCCGTGTAACTAAAATTGAACTTCAAATCATTTTTAGTTATGCGAAAGTCTTATCACATTGTACCCGTCTTATTATTGTTGGTTGTTGCTTGTAACAACTCGTCCAACATCCCAGTTTACAATCCAGAGTTTGTAAAACACATTTCAGCTTACACCTCTGGTGTTATAAATAGAGATGCATCGATAAAGTTGGTTATTTCAGAACCTGTAAAAGATGCCAAAATGCAAAAGGTAGATCCATCCGAACTTTTAGATTTTAGTCCTTCTATAAAAGGTGAAGCAAAGTGGGTGGATAACAGAACAATTGAATTTACACCTGCAGAAAAGTTGCCGAGAGGAACCGTGTACCAAGGGGTATTTTATTTGGGAAAGTTAAAGTCTATAAAACGTGAGCTAAAAAAGTTTCCGTTTCGATTTGAAACCAGGCAGCAGAAGTTAAGTTTGGTGATAGATGGACTGCATACCTATGGAGATAACAATCCAAGATACCGCCAGGTAACGGGCAAAGTGTTGACGTCCGACAATGAAGAATTTGAGTTAATACAAAAGTGTTTGACTGCTGTAGATGGTTCGCAGCCATTGCAGATTAAATGGTTATCACACTCCAATAATACCTTTCGTTTTAAAATTGATAGCCTAAAAAGAGGGGAGTTCCATAAGCGCGTAGAATTAAAACTTCAAGGGAAGCCGGTGGAATCTGACACTAAAGATCTGCGAATCGTTAGCTTGGCGGCAATGGGGGTTTTTAGACTCGAATCGGTGAAAGTCACAAGTGAGCCTGACCAAAAAATTGATATGTACTTTTCTGAAGGCTTGAACAGTATTCAGAGCTTAATTGGTTTGGTACTTTTGGACAGTCAGCGCATAGAAAACTACGAATTGTCAGGGAATAAGGTCACCATTTATCCCAAAAACAGGCTTACTGAATCGCATACTGTTTTTTGCTCTGCGGACATAAAAAATTATGCAGGGTATAGATTGAAGAAAGATGTAGAGCGAAACATTGTCTTTGACAGAACCAAGCCTAAACTCCGTATGATAGGAAAAGGCACAATTGTACCGGATGCAAAAGGTGTTGTTTTCCCATTTGAGACAATGGCATTAAAAGCCGTAGATGTTTGGGTATATCAAATACACGAAAAAAACATCCCACAATTTCTACAAGTCAATGATTTAGATGGAAACAACGAATTATCTCGAGTTGGAACGCTTGTTTATTCTGGCAAAGTTGATTTAAGCGAGCACCGTGAACCAGCTGAAACGGAATGGACGCGGTATACATTGAATATTAGTAAATACATTAACAAACAACCAGGGGCGATTTACCGTGTGTTGATTGGGTACAGAAGGTCATATACCTTTTTTGAGTGCAAAGAAGGGAATTCTGACTATGCGCTTGACGAAGATGGGCTTTACCATGAATATTACAATGGCGAAAACAACAACCTGGTCGGCTATACACCGTGCGATAGTAGGTTTTATTATAGTGGTTCGTTATGTCGCAATATTTTGGCATCAGATGTTGGTTTAATTGTAAAAAAAGGTGCGGATAATAAAACGCATGTGTTTGTAAGTTCACTAATCACTGCGCAACCACTTGCAAACACCAAATTAGAATTCTTCACGTATCAGAACATCAAATTGGCTACGTCTTACGCCGATCAATTGGGAATGGCGCAGGTTGAACTTGACGACGAACCGTATGTGATTGTGGCAACTTCAGGAGCTCAAAAGGGATACCTAAAGTTGGGTAATGGACGTAATAATTCGACAAGCAAGTTCGACGTAGGTGGTGTGAACGGCGCTTCTTTGGTAGATGGCAAAATATATGCCGAAAGAGGGGTTTGGAGACCAGGGGATAGCATTTACGCCTGTTTTACGCTTCAAGACAAACAGAACAATTTACCCGCTAATACGCCAGTCACTTTCGAATTGGTCAACCCACAAGGACAGGTGGTTCGCAAGAAAATGCGGACTACTTCCGTGGGAGACGTTTATGACTTTAGGGCTTCGACTGAAATGAAATGGACGACTGGAAACTATACAGCCAAAGTGCAGGTTGGGGGTTCAACGTTTTACAAAACATTAGCCATAGAAACAGTTAAACCCAATCGTTTAAAAATTACGATAGACGTTAAGGATAGTATGATTACTGCTGGCAGAGAAAACGCCATTTCACTTCATGGTGCTTGGTTGCACGGCGCACCATCAACAGGTTTAAAGTACAACGTTAAGGGCCGTTTAACACCGGTCAGCACCCAATTTAATGGATACTCAACGTTTGACTTCGATGATCGAACCAAACCATCCAACACAAAAGAAATGGTACTTTCAGAAGGTAGTCTGGACGAAAATGGTGACGTAACTTTTGCTCCCGATTTTTCCTTAAATGCGGAGGTTCGTGGGAGTCTGAAGGTTGATTTAA
The DNA here is from genome assembly GCA_047639155.1 of bacterium. GTDB lineage: Bacteria > Bacteroidota > Bacteroidia > NS11-12g > UBA9320 > UBA987. The sequence goes on along the minus strand of JBLING010000012.1, from coordinate 10,956 downwards.
TGGCAAAGATTTTTGAGAAGGGAGGTAATTTTAGCCAAGATTATGGAACCTTTCCCGTTAAAGCATTTCAAAGCTATGTTGGCATAGAGTCTCCGAAAGTAAGTGAGGAAGACAACAGCCTTGTAACAGACAAGCGCCACACATTCCGGTTGGTGAATGTTACAGATAAAGGAGCACCAATTGCAGTAAAAAAATTACAGATAAAAATTTATAAAATCGACTGGAATTGGTGGTGGGACAACAACGGAAACCTGTCTACTTATATGCAATCCAACAGCCTATTTCCAGTTTTAGATACCGTTATAACTACGGATGGAAGAGGGTTGTCAGCGACATCATTTGCTTTGCCTTACCCAAACTGGGGGCGGTTTGTACTTATAGCCAAAGACCCAATATCGAACCATAGAAGCTCCCACTCGTTTTACATCGATTGGCCTTACTGGAAACGAGGGAACCGCAACAATACAACACAAGCGAAAACGATAGTACTTACAAGTAACAAAGCCAAATATAATGTGGGTGAAAAGGTAAATGTTACCATTCCGTCTTCTGATTTTGGACGGGCATTGGTGTGCGTCGAAAATGGTTCATCGATTCTGAAAAAGTTTTGGATAAACGGAAGCAAAGGCGAAACCAAATTCAGCTTTACCACCACAACCAAAATGACACCCAATGTGTATGTGCATGTCAGTTATTTACAAACCTACAAACACAAAGACAATGATTTGCCAGCTAGGCTTTACGGGATTCTGTCCATTAAAGTTGAAAACAAACAAAGCCATCTTCATCCGCAGCTTATTGTGAAAGATGAGATTAGACCTGATCGCAATGAACTTGTTCAAGTGAAAGAAAAATATGGGAGACCAATGACGTATACCTTGGCAGTAGTAGATGAAGGGTTGCTAGACCTAACTCATTTTAGAACGCCAAGTTTATGGGGTCATTTTTATCAAAAGCAGGGACTCGGAGTGCGCACTTGGGACCTATACGATGAAGTTATGGGAGGATACGCAGGTAAATATGGAAATGTATTAAGTGTAGGTGGCGACGAAGAAGGAGGAGTTGACGAATCAGTACACAAGGCAAATAGATTTAAGCCAGCCGTGGAATTTTTAGGTCCTTTCAAGTTAAAGTCGGGTCAAACCGCACGTCACTACATTGAAATGGGAGCATACATTGGGGCTGTTCGAATGATGGTCATTGCTCGAAAAGATGACGCGTACGGAGAAGCAGAGAAGTCGGTGAAGGTGAAAAAACCGATTATGGTGTTGCCAACTATGCCGAGAGTATTGAGTCCAGGAGAAACAATCCAGATTCCGGTGACCGTATTTTCATTAGAAGAGAGTCAAAAAACAGTGACTGTGAGTCTTCAAACCAATGATGGTTTAAAGTTAGTTGGGGAACAAACGAAGACCATTGAATTTAGTAAATCAGGAGATGAGACAGTTTTTTTTCTAGCGGAGGTGGCAGAAACAGTGGGTATCGCCAATGTAGTAGCAACCGCAAAAGAAGGCAAGGAGGTGGCTAAAAAGTCGATTGAGATTGCTATACGGACGCCTAATCCCAACATTACAGACGTGCAAGACCTTGTAGTCGAATCTGGGAAAGCCATATCAACTGAGATTATACTTGCCGGATTGGACGGTACAAATAACTGCGCAATTGAAGTTTCGGCTTTACCGCCATTAAACCTTCAGGCAAGAGTGAATCAACTATTGCAATACCCGCATGGCTGTGTTGAACAAACTACAAGTTCTGTATTTGCACAATTGTTTCTTGGTGACATCTTAACTTTATCTGAAGACCAACAATTCAGGTCTAGCGAAAACATTCAAGCGGCCATTCGAAGATTACGCTTGTTTCAAAACAACACAGGGGGATTGGGTTATTGGCCAGGTGCTCAAAATAGCAGTCCTTGGGGTTCGAACTATGCCGGTCATTTTTTACTTGTAGCACAACAAAAAGGGTTTAGAGTAGATAAAACGTTTATGAAAAACTGGTTGTCGTACCAGCAAAATGAAGCCAAAAATTTCCAAAAAAGTCGATATGATGACGATTTAATTCAAGCCTATAGATTGTACACATTGGTTTTGGCCGGGAAGCCTGATTTGGCATCAATGAACAGAATGCGAGAAAGCAACAACCTCAGGCCAACAGTGAAGTGGAGATTGGCTGCTGCTTATGCAAAAGCTGGAATGCCTGAAGTTGCAGAAAACTTGGTAGATAGTTTGGAGTTTACCACACAGCAATACAACAATGGTCATGGTTATACATTTGGCAGTGGACTTCGAGATAAGGCAATGATTTTAGAAACTTTGGGGCTGCTTGAGGATGAATTGAGCTATGCCGACCTTATGAAAGAAGTGGCGGAACAACTTTCTTCGAAGCGTTGGTTGAGTACGCAAGAAACCGCATATAGCTTAATTGCGATATCAGGAATTTATAAACAGAGCAAAGGCAACGGAGAACTCCATTTCGATTTCACGAGACCCGGTCATAGCGAAAGTGTGAAAACGGGGAAAGCAATCTTTCAAAAGGAATTGATTCGCAATGCAAAACACAAGAAAATACCGGTTTCTATTCAAAATAAAGGAGAAGGGTTACTATTTGTTCGGGTAATCAAAAGCTACGTACCGCTTCAAACAGATACTGTTAAAAAACAAAATCATTTGGCGCTTGACGTGAAATATGTAGACTACAATGGTTTTGAGATTGACCCACGAAAACTTGAACAAGGAACAGAGTTTAAGGCCGTTGTAAAGATTAAAAATGGCACTCGAAAAGGATACCTAAAAGATTTGGCATTATCATTTATGATGCCAACGGGTTGGGAAATTGAAAACAATCGTATGTACGGAGGAGCTGATAACAACTTTGTTTACCAAGACATTAGAGATGACCGGGTGTACACCTATTTAAATATGGGCAGTGGTGCGTTGGTAACGTATACATTCAAGTTTACTGCAACGTATGCAGGTCGATTCTTTCAACCTACAGTTTCGGTAGAGAGTATGTACGACAATACGGTTGTTGCAACGGAACCAGGAGGCTGGGTTGAAGTTGTTAAACGCGCAGAAGAAGTTCAATAAGGAAAAGGTTTGGATGGTGTATACTTGTAAGGCCGATGTCGAATGAATTGTCTTATGGGGATATAATATCCAAACTTTCTTCTCTTGATCCAAAGTTAAAATTGGTTCGTGACGCAACATTTGTAGAAATTAAACCCTCACCAAACATTGATGTGTACACCAGTTTGTTGTCTTCAATTGTTTCTCAACAGCTGTCGACCAAAGTGGCAGACATTATTTGGCAGCGATTTTTGGATTTATTTCCTGAACACGATGTCAATCCAAGGGCTGTCGTAGATATTGATTTTGCGCGATTAAGGGGTGTGGGTCTTTCTGGGTCTAAATCGCAGTATATCCAAAACGTGGCACAATTTGCATTGGGGAATGACATGTCCATAGATAAACTAATATCGATGACCGACGTCGAAATAATTGACTACTTGACAGTTATAAAAGGAGTTGGCAAATGGACAGTTCAAATGATTCTCATGTTTTCAATGGATAGACCAGATGTTTTTCCGGTGGATGATTTGGGTATCCAAACCAAAATGAAATATTGGTACGGATTAACTTCAAAAAAAAAAGAACTTAAGGAAGATATGCTGAAAGTGGCGGAGAAATGGTCGCCTAACAAAACTGTTGCTTGTAAATACCTGTGGGCATCTACTGTCCCGAAATCATAAATTTAGTACCTTTCCGGTGTTATAACCGCCATCGTGATGAAGCAATTATTTTCAGTTCTGTTTGTCTTTTTTGGTTCCATTTCAGTCGGATTTAGTCAGAATTACGTTGACGCAGAGTTTCAAATTAAAACGGAGACTGACATTTCGTATGGAAGTTCCGCAGATGTTGCTGGGAACAGGCGTAATCTGACTATGAACATGTCGTATCCCACTAACGATTCAGTAAAAAGTTGTGGTAGACCATTAATGATTATAATCCATGGCGGAGCCTTCATGGCTGGCGATAAGGCAGATGGTTCACTCACTATACTGCGTGAAGAATTTGCCAAAAGAGGTTATGTCACAGCCTCTGTTAATTACAGGTTAGGAGTGCTGCATACCGACCGAAGTATAAACTGTAACGTTTCTTCGTTTGGAGCAAGTTGGAACTGCTTAAATGTTACTGATTCAAGTGAATGGTATAGGGCCAATTATCGAGGTGTACAAGACGTTCACGGAGCAATTCGGTACCTTGTAAACGATAGAAATAGTTTCAAAATTAACGCCAACAATGTTTTCGTTGTTGGTGAAAGTGCAGGAGGCTTTACCGCTTTAGGGGTTGGTTTTATTGATGACGCTTCGGAAGTTAGGACCGATTTGACAGGTTCTTTGAGCCCGGTTAATCCACCAAGCAAGATCTACGAAAATGATTGTATTATTGGAAGGGGCCTCGACACCAACACAGCATCTATGCGACTAACACGTCCAGATTTAGGGTCTTATCGTGGAGGTTTAAATCCGCCTATTCAAAACAACTATACAATCCGAGGAGTTGGTAATTTCTATGGGGGCATATTCGACGATATTGTCGAAAGCCATTCAACTATAACGCCTGTTTTGTATGCCTATCATCAACCGAACGACCTTGTTGTGCCTTTCGGGTATAGTCGGGTTTATGCGGGATTTAATACGTGTGCAATGTCTTTTCCGTTTAACTGTCAAGGTATAATAAACCGGCCGTTGATATATGGCTCAAAGGGCATTATTAACTTGATTGATTCTGCAAAAGTCCGCGGAAAAAAAGTTCCAGAATACTTATTTGAACCAACAAATAACACAGCAAATTGCGCCATACAAATTGCAAACCCTTCAACAGCGGGTCACGGATTTGACAATTTCAAACTGCGTAGAACGAATATGGCAAAATACTTTGCAACGGCCATTAACACGTGTCAGGTTAATGAAGTTCAGTCGATTGAAAATCAATTAGACTTTACAATATCTCCTAATCCGCCACAAGCAGATGAAGATTTACATGTTTACGGATATTTAGATAGAGGTTCAACAATTGAAATTGTAGACCTGAAAGGCAAAATACTTGCCTCTACGGCCCTAGAAAACTATCAGTACGATACTGTAGTGCGGCTAAATAAACTCAACGAAAGCGGAATCTTCATTGTCCGGGTTACAACTGGACAGATTTCAACAAGTAAAAGGATTATAGTTCTGTAACGAACTATTTATAGCAACGATATGGCTGGAATTTATGTGCATGTACCCTTTTGTAGAAAGGCATGCCATTATTGCGATTTTCATTTTTCTACTTCTCTCGCCAAACGCAGCGATATGGTTCAGGCCATCTGCACGGAATTAATGACGAGAGGAAAGGAGCTCAAAAGTCAGACTATTGAAACCGTATACTTTGGGGGAGGAACGCCAAGCGTGTTAACCAAAGCCGAATTGGTTGATATTTTCAACGCAATACAATCGAACTATACGTTAGCAGATAAAATTGAATGCACATTAGAAGCCAATCCAGATGATTGTTCGCAGGTAAATTTAGAAAATTGGTATAGCGTCGGCATTAATAGACTAAGTATTGGTGTTCAATCTTTTAGGCAAGAAGATTTGGATTGGATGAATCGGTCTCACAACAGTAGTCAGGCCATTGATTCCATACTTAAAGCAAGTGAAGTTGGGTTTAAATCGATAAATCTTGATTTGATTTACGGTGTGCCATCAATGCCTAAAGAAGCGTGGGAGCAAAATGTTAAGCAGGCGTTCGCGCTGCCCATAAACCACATATCAGCCTATAGTTTAACGGTTGAAAAAGGGACGGCACTGCATCATTTTATTAAAACCGAGAAATACCCAGCACTAGACGAAGAAAAGGCGGCAAGCGAATTTGAGTATTTCTTAAAGGCAATTGAGCGTAATGGGTGGGAGCAATATGAAATATCCAATTATTGTAAGCCACGACAATATGCAGAGCACAATACAAACTATTGGAAACAGAAGCCATATATAGGTGTGGGCCCTTCTGCACATTCATTCATTAATGGAGAGCGTCGTTGGAATATTTCGAACAATACGAAGTACCTTAAAGCAAGTACGGAAGAAATAGCATTTCACGAATCTGAACGGTTAACATTACAAGACAGAACGAACGAATATATTATGTTAGGCTTGAGAACCAAATGGGGGGTTAACACGGATGTCTTGTTGACTGAGTTTGGTCATGATATTCTAAAAGTATCGACTATTGAAATAAGTGACTTAACTAAGCGCGGCAAATTGGTTTTTGAAAGTGGTTGGTTAAAGTTAACAAAGGAGGGTAAACTGATTGCAGATTACGTTGCATCAGGTTTGTTTACTGTAGAATAACAAAAATCCCGTAAATAATTGCTACACATATTTTAACTTTGCACTAATTCTAGAAAAAAGTTCGTTACTATAGAATCCAATTTCGGGTTTAGAAGCGTTCGAATCACCACTAGACATTGACAGTTTAAAAAATATATGGGGAGATCTCAAGAAACATTCGGTAAAAAAGAAGTTAGAAACAAAAAGGCGAAGAAGAAGCGCGAAAAGGAAGCAAAGCGCCTGGAAAAGCGTGGCCAGGAGAAAAAAAGTGTTGACGACATGATTAAGTACGTTGATGCCAATGGAAACTTTATTGACACCCCACCGGATCCAGCTGAAAAAGAAGAAATAGAAATCGAAAGTATTTCTATTAGTGTTTCAAAGCGTGAAGACGTTATTGAAGACATTGAAAGGACTGGAACAGTTACTTTCTTTAATGACGACAAAGGTTTCGGTTTTATCAAAGACAGTGTCACTGGTGAAAGCGTTTTTGTGCACATTAACAATACACTTGAGCCAATCAAAGAAAACAATCTAGTTAAGTTCGAGGTTGAACAAGGCAATCAAGGACCGGTTGCAGTTAAAGTTGAAGTAAAAAGAGGCGAATAGCCTTATCTTCTAGCCTTATTTCCGTAGAATTTTTTTGTACGATTACTTGGTTTCGGTTGATTTCGATTCCTGTTATTTCCACCTCTTTGATTTTGGGGCTTATTTTCCTGTTTTGGAGCCACTATGTCTGTTGGTTCATAACCCTCAAGAGTTTTGACCTTTGGGTTTAATCCGATTAACTTAACGATGTCTTTTAGAAGCGGCACCTCTTCTATAGAAACCAATGAAACGGCTTCACCACTTTCTCCAGCACGTCCAGTTCTACCGATTCTGTGCACGTAATCTTCTGGCACATTTGGAATTTCGTAATTCACAACATGAGGTAGTAAAGGAATATCTAAACCTCTTGCCGCAATATCAGTAGCCACCAATACGCGAACCTTACCTTTTTTGAAATCGGCCAAGGCTTTTGTTCTTGCATTTTGACTTTTATTGCCGTGAATAGGGACGGCTACAATGCCATTTTTACCCATTTTTTCAGCAAGTTTATTGGCGCCGTGCTTTGTTCTGGTAAAAACCAAAACCTGTTGCCAATTGCCATCCTTAATCAACTGAATGATTAATTGTGGTTTCTTCTTTTTATCAACGCGATATACGGATTGTTGAATCTTTTCAACTGTTGTGTTTTCTGGAGTGGCTTCAACCAATACTGGGTTGTCCAAAAAGCTTCCAGCAAGTTGTTTAATTTCTTTAGAAAAAGTTGCAGAGAACAGCAAGTTTTGTCGCTTTGTAGGCAATAGGTTTAGAATCCGTTTGATGTCCCTTAGGAAACCCATATCCAGCATTCTATCTGCTTCATCTAAGACCAAATGTTTTACTTCGCGAAGTGACAGTTTACCTTGTGATTCCAAGTCCAATAGACGGCCTGGTGTAGCGACTAAGATATCAATCCCTTGACGCAATGCTGTAATTTGTGGCTTGGCACTAACACCACCAAAAATTACCGTAGAACGAATGTCAACGAATTTACCATACGAGACGAGGTTGGCTAGAATTTGAGCAGCAAGCTCACGCGTAGGGGTTAATATTAAAACACGAATTGGTCGTCTTTTTTGTGTTGGATTTTCAGACAATAATTGGAGTAAAGGCAAGGTAAATCCAGCCGTTTTTCCTGTACCGGTCTGCGCAGATGCTAACACATCTTTTCCACTGAATACTTGTGGAATTGACTTTTCTTGTATTGGTGTCGGGTTTTTATAACCTTGGAGCTCAATGGCTCTTAATAAAGGCTCTGATAAGCCTAGTTGTTTAAATAACATGTATTAATTGTAATTTGATATGACAATCGAAATAAATGTCATATCTGAAATGTAGAACGAAGATATAGCGTTTATGACAGGAGGCAATGATAAGTTGTAACTTGCTGGATAGTTATGAAGACAATTTTGGTTACCGGAGCATCTGGATTAATTGGACTGCATTTGTGTAAAAAGTTGCAGGATAGCGGGTATGACGTACGTGTTCTTGGCAGGAATAAACGGGGTAGAATTCCGTATAAACAGTTCGTTTGGGACATATATGCTGGACAAATTGAAGATGGTGCACTTTCTGATGTGCATGCCATAATTCACTTAGCTGGAGCTAATATTAGTGAAGGTAGGTGGACGGACAATCGCAGGCAGGAAATAGTGAGTAGCAGGGTTGATTCAACCAAGCTACTTTTTGAAGCACTTAAGCGCTCTGAAGGGCAGATTAGCACGTTTATTACTTCTTCCGCAATCGGGTACTACGGTGCGCAAACGGTGGATACAATTTTTAAAGAATCTGACGAACCCGCAACGGATTTCATTGGTCAGGTTTGTCTCAATTGGGAATTGGCGGCAGATGCATTTGAAAATGATGGAATTAGAACCGTTAAAATGCGCACTGGCGTAGTATTCACCCCAACTGGTGGTCCATTGGCAAAGATGGTTCAACCCATTAAGCTTGGTTTTGGTTCTGGGTTGGGGAAAGGAAGTCAGTACATGCCTTGGGTTCATATTGATGACCTCTGTAGTATGTATTTGCAGGCTATTGAAAATGATCAGATGTCGGGACCATACAATGCGGTAGCCCCGGAACACATTACAAATAAGGAACTTATGAAGGGTATTGGCAAAGTGATTCGCAAAAAGGTTTGGCTCCCCAATGTTCCGTCATTTCTTCTGAAGCTCATTTTTGGAGAACTCGCTGTTATCTTTTTAGAAGGCAGTAGGGTAAGTCCAGATAGAATTAAAAAAACTGGATTTAGTTTTAAATTTCCTGAAGTGAAAACGGCGCTAACTGATTTGTTGGCCTAAGATGGTTTGTTAAACTCGCGTGGATGTGCGTAGGTATACAAATCTTCTTTCGGAAGGTTTTTGAAATACGCGTACGTAATTTTCAAGCCTTCTTTACGACTGTATTGCGGCTCCCAGTTTAAGATTTCTTTGGCACGTGTGATGTCTGGTTTACGTTGCTTAGGATCATCCACTGGTAAGTCTTTTAATACGATTTTCTGATCAGTACCCGTCAGTGCAATTATTTCTTTAGCAAAGTCAAGAATACTGATTTCATCAGGGTTCCCGATGTTAACAGGTGAAGCGTAATCACTTTTCAATAAGCGGAATATGCCTTCAACCAAATCGTCTACGTAACAAAAGCTTCTAGTCTGACTACCATCTCCAAAAACAGTAATGTCTTCTCCTCTTAATGCTTGACCGATAAATGCTGGAAGTGCTCTACCATCGTTCAGTCGCATGCGTGGCCCGTAGGTGTTAAATATTCTAATTATGCGGGTTTCTACACCATGAAATGTATGGTACGCCATGGTCATTGCTTCTTGAAACCGCTTTGCTTCATCGTACACACCACGTGGACCAACAGGATTTACATTTCCCCAGTAATCCTCATTTTGAGGATGCACCATTGGGTCTCCATAGACTTCAGAAGTACTTGCGATGAGCATGCGTGCACCTTTTGCAAGTGCTAAACCTAAGCAATTGTGCGTTCCTAAGGAACCAACTTTTAACGTTGGTATGGGTATTTTTAGATAATCGATTGGGCTTGCTGGTGAGGCGAAGTGGAGGATATAATCCAACTCACCTGGGATATGGATATATTTAGAAACATCATGATGGTAAAACTCAAAATGTTCCAATGGCATTAGGTGTTCAATATTTCTTAGGTCACCAGTAATCAAGTTGTCCATAGCAATTACATGGAATCCTTCCTTAATAAACCGGTCACATAAATGCGATCCTAAAAAACCTGCGCCACCTGTTATTAATACCTTTTTCATTTGATTGTTTCTCGACCGATGGAGTAATAGGTATACCCTTCATCAATCATTTTATCCAAGTTAAATAAATTTCTTCCGTCGAAGATTGTTTTATTCTTCAACGCACTACCGATACGCTCAAAGTTAGGGTTTCTAAATTCTGCCCACTCAGTAGCGATGATTAATGCGTCTGCCGAATTTAGCGCGGCATACATGTCGTCTGCATACTTAATGTTGTCACCAACAACCTTTTTCACGTTGGCCATAGCTTCAGGGTCAAAAGCAGTAACGGTTGCGCCAGCTTTAGTCAATTCCTCAATTAAATACAAAGCGGGTGCTTCACGAATGTCGTCTGTATTTGGCTTGAAGGCAAGACCCCAAATTGCAAAATGTTTTCCAGCCAAGCTTCCTCCAAAATGATTTTTTATTTTTGGAATTAAGTATGTTTTTTGAGATTCATTCACCTCTTCAACGGCATTCAAAATTTTGAAATCGTAATTTACTTCAGCCGAACTGCGCACCAAAGCTTTTACATCTTTAGGAAAACACGACCCACCGTAACCAATGCCTGGAAATAGAAATCTATTGCCGATGCGTGTATCTGTTCCGATGCCTTTTCTTACTTTATCCACGTCAGCTCCAACCAATTCACAAACACGAGCGATCTCGTTCATGAATGTGATTTTTGTTGCCAAAAATGAGTTGGCTGCGTACTTCGTTAGCTCGGCAGACTTTT